>DAOPZB010000039.1:0-11453 GCA_035353195.1 Methanothrix sp.
AGCTTGGCCTAATTGTGATGGCGGTTCAGATTTGCCCGACGCAAAAATCACAATCCACTTCAACTGTGGCCAAATAATACCTCCCCTTTATCCTATTTACCTTTTTTGCCTAAGATATTCATAACGCATTTCTAAGAAATAGTAAATTTGAAAATTTCAGAAAATAAAATATCATTTTCTAGGGTATTTTCATATCATAATTGATTCTTTTGTAATCTATTTTTATGGAATAAAATGGCCAATATTTAAAGTATTATTGAGATAATCGGATAAATCGCATCACAGGAATAGGTCCATTCTCTGGCTTCTATCTAGCGTGCCACCTTGTTGCCGGCGCTCTCAAGCGTCTTGCTCTCTTTGAGCAGCATATGTATATCAGGTGCTGCTTTCCAGCATTCCACCCATCTGACTGTCATAACAGAATATTCAACGACAGGCATTTTACTTCAAATTTTCCCGGCGCCTGTGCTACATTGCTCCGCAGTCACATCTCCATAGCCAACAGTCCAATGAGTAGGTCGGGCTTATCTCCAGCCATGAATGCACTTTTATCTTAGCAGTTTTGCCTTCTATTTCTTCCAGGTCTCCGGCAGGAACATCAATAGCACTGGCAGTATCTCCAGTCGTCCGACATACATGCAAAAGGCCCCCAAAGCCCGCCCCGCCTGGGAGACGGCGGTGAAGTCGAGTGCGACCACGCCAAAGCCCGGACCGACCACACCCAGGCAGCATGCCGCAGCGGAGATAGCTGATAGGGCATTGAACTGGGGATTGTCCGCCTCGGTTATGGCAAAGCCCAGTGAGGCGAGAACAAAAATCAATATATACAATTGCACAAACAGGAGCACAGATTTGACGGTATTTTCTTTGATGATCCTGTCACCAATCTTTACTGCCATGACTGCCTTGGGGTGAAGGCTTCGCATCAGCTCGTTGTAGGTGTATTTGAGGAGGATCAGGACCCGCCCCACCTTAATCCCGCCACCGGTCGAGCCGGTGCAACCTCCAATTATCATCAACATTATCAGGATTATCTTCGCAGCCAGTGACCAGGCATCATAATTAAAGTTGTTTACAAAGCCCGTCGTGGTCATGGTAGAGATTACCTGAAAAACCGATGAACGAAGGACGGTGAAAAGATCGCCGGCTATTCTTCCCCATAGCATAAGCATGATCACCGACAGGCTCATGATCAGTATGTACAGCCTGAACTCAGGATCACCTATCAAGCTTTTCGTATTCCTTTTGAGGAGTATCTGATGGTAGATAATGAAATTCGTCCCGCCCAGCAACAGAAATATGCAGACAATGGCCTCCACCAGCAAGCTGTCATATTCGGCAATGCTGTAGGCCATGGGAGAAAATCCTGCCGTGGAGATGCTTGAAAAGGAGGTGCAGATTGAATCGAAGATCGGCAAGCCGGCGAAGATCAAAAGGATGGTTTCCATTGCCGCCAGGCCCAGGTATATACCCCAGAAGGTTTTGGCGGTGGTTTTTACCCTGGGCGTCAGGGCTTCCTTGGTCAGTCCCGGTCCGTCCACAGAGTATAGCTCCCTGCCGGCCACACCCAGATTGGGGAGTATGGCAATGAATAGAAGCACTATACCGAGGCCGCCCAAAAGCTGCGTGAATGACCTCCAGAAGAGCAGGCCAAAATATGTCCCTTTGATGGCCAGCAGGCTATCGAGGTCCAGAATAATGCCGAAATGAAGGTCCATCGTTCCGGAAGGAAGCCAGCCCAGCACATATTCCCCGATGCCCTCAGCCAGCACATAGGCGAGGCTTGACTGCACCATATCATTATTCAGTATCCAGTAGCCTTGTGAGTTGTATTCGCTGAGGATTGTAGCGCCCGTTGTCGTAAAACCTGAAACCGATTCGAAGAAAGCATCCATAGGGGCCAATCCCAGGATCATGTAGGGAAGGGCGCCGAGCACGGCGGCAAAAAGCCAGCTCAATGAGACTGCGGCAAGGGCCTCTCGATGGGCCATATTGGAATCGGCTCCAAAACGGCCCAGAATGTGGCCTGTGATGATGGCTATGAAGGCGGACAGGCAGAAGGCTACCACACCAAGCGGCTCCTTGTATATTGCGGATACTGTCCCGGGTACGACCATGAGTACCCCCATCAATATTGCCAGCAGGCTCAGTGTTCTGATAACGACCTTTGCATTCATTTTGTATTCATTGAGAGTGGTGTCATTCTATAAAAGATCATTTTCTGTAGCCTATGCTTATGCGCCCGGATACGCTCTTATCGAGAATGCTGCTCTTCCGATCCACGCCCATGGAAAGCCCTGAAGCAGAACTTGATCCGGATTCAGTCGCGGCTGCGGATGCAGCTCGCATCTGCTCTTTTTGCTCTCTCAGCATGGCCTTGAGCTGATCGCGCTTGTCTCCCGGATAAAAAGAGGGAGACTGCCCCCACCAGGAGGTGGGATCGAACTCGTTGCCGGGGTCGTCGCTTACCTGAGCCTGGCCGGCGTCCACGATGAGCCGGTTGACCGGCGGCCAGACGGGGCGATAGTCTGCATCCATGAGGTAGATGACGCAGATCAGTTGATTCCATTCATTGCGCCCCGTACTGGTGTTGTCATCGATGTCCAGGTATACCGTCTTGTTCTTGAGAATGCTGTAGGCGTACTTCTGGGCCGTCTTTCCCTCCGGGAGGACAAAGGAGGGCGCCTGTATGTCGGCCAGCTTGATGCTGTCGATGGCCGCCGTCCTGTTGTTGCCGATCAGCATCTCTATCCCCAGGGAGTCCCCGCTGATGACGCTCACCACCCGGCCCACGGCCTCATCGGGCAGAGCGCTGACGGTGCTTAAGGCCAGCATCAATGTGAAACCGAGCAGAAATGAGCAGTGCAGAAATGAGCAGAGCATGGTTGAATGGATTCTCGCGGGGCAGCGCATCATGAGAGCCTCCATGTTTTTTTTGATTATAATACCTGCGGGCAGCTCCCCTGATAGGAGCAGCCCCGGCATTTCTGCCCCTGGCGGTGACCCCGATTCGGGCAGCCGTGCTGCAAGACCCGTCTCATCTCGGCAACTGTCGCCTGCAATTCCCGGCGCAGAGCGGAGTCGTTGTTGATCACATGCTGCCGCCCGTCGGAGTATACGATTATGCCGCAGGGCACCGGGCGGTTGTAGCTGTCCTCCACCAGCCGGCAGTAGGCCGCCAGTTGCATGACGTGATTTTTATGGGGGCTTTTGGCGCGACCGCTCTTGATCTCCACGGGAATCAGGCTTTTTCCCTTTCCCTTCACAATGTAGTCCGGCTTGCCGCTGATGCCGAGGCTTTCGGAGAAGAGGGCCTTCGCCGGCCTGTCCAGGTCGGAGTAGATCACCTCTCCGGCAACAATGCCATAAGCCAGACGCATGCGGCTCGCGGATGACTCCTCCCGCCGGGATAGAGATCTGAATACCATAGCTGCTGCCAGCAGGAGCAGGACGGAGAGAATGACTGTCAATAATGCATCCATAGAAACCGTCCGGCGAGAAGCAGTGCAAGGAGAAAGCAGACGGCTCCCAGCCAGCGAAAGGCTCCGGCTGTCTTCTCCCGCCTCTCCAAGAGGGCAAGCCTTCCCCCTGCCTTTTTGTGCTCGGCGATGCCTCTTTGAAGGCCGGGCGACTGCGGTCTGACGCCGGACCTCTTCAGGTACCAGGAGACTGGACAGTAGACATATTGAGATATCTCCGAGGCAGATATCGCCTTGCCCTGATCTTTATGCTTGAACATGATGATTTTGTGCAGGATTTGATGGGAGATAAAGCTTATTTCAATGATTTGCAGGCATAAGCATGGGTATAGGTACAGGAATAGGCATATTAACGAAAGGCGCAAAGCCTCCTTCCAATGCCTGAACAATCCATGTCCACGGCTATCAAGGTTGACAGAAAGAGCGGCGAGCTGATGAGAAGAGCGCTCATCGAGGCGGGCCTGTTCGACCGCAGCCGCAAGATCCGTTCCGATGGCCAAATCCTCTATCTTCCCACCATTCCCCTGGACGAATCATCGGCGGCCAGCCTGGCCTCTATCGCCGAGTTTGAACTGGTAGAGGTCAGCCTTCTCCCGGAGGAGCACATCCCCACGCCGGAGGAGATCCTGGGCTATCGCCCCAGCTTCGATGTGGTGGGGGACATCGCCATGATCGAGGTGGAGGACGCAGCCGAGGCGGAGAGGGTG
Source organism: Methanothrix sp. (assembly GCA_035353195.1). GTDB lineage: Archaea > Halobacteriota > Methanosarcinia > Methanotrichales > Methanotrichaceae > Methanothrix. The sequence continues at coordinate 4,187 of DAOPZB010000039.1, forward strand.
GCCGCCGCCCTCATGGCCGCCAACAGGAGCCTGAAGACTGTCATCTCCGCCGTGTCCGATGTGGAAGGGGAGTATCGCACCCGTCGCTTCCGTCACGTAGCCGGGGAGGAGAGGACGGTGACAGTGCACAGGGAGCATGGCCTCACCTATCGGGTGGACCTGCAAGGGGCATACTTCACCGGCCGGCTGGGTACAGAGAGGCTGCGGGTGGCAGAGCAGGTCTCGCCCGGCCAGGTGGTGCTGGATATGTTCGCGGGCGTGGGGCCCTTCGCCCTGCTGCTGGCCAAAAGGGGGGCTTTTGTCATTGCCATGGACAAGAATCCCGTGGCTGTCAAGTACCTGCGGGAGAACGCGCGCCTGAACAGGATCAGGGACATTGAGATCCTGGAGGGCGATGCGGCAGAGCTGGCCCTGGGCTACCAGGGGCGGGCCGATCATGTGATCATGAACCTGCCCCACAGCGCCTCAGCCTTCCTGGTCCCGGCCATGCGGGCGGCGGCTACCGGGGGCGTCATCCACTACTACTGCATCGCTCCGGAGGCGGAGCTGTACCGGGACGAAGCGCTGATAGAGAAAGCGGCAGCGTCAGTTGGTGTCAAGGTCGAAGTGCTGCGCCGGGAGATTGTGAGGAGCTACGCGCCACGAAGACATAATGTGGTGATAGACTTTCGGGTGAAAGTCAGAGATTCTGTGGTTTAGTTAGGCCTACTGCTACTGAACAAAACCACAGAGGCACAGAGATGAGAATAAAACCTGAAAAACAGAGTAAATCAGTTTAGCCAAAGGAAATAGCGAAGAGCCAAATTTTTTATCCGTTCCCCTCAGCGCCTCATCAGCGGCACGTACTCCACGCCCGGCCTGCTCCGGCCCGCTTCCATGCGGTACAGGTCCATCAAAGCATAGACCTCCGCCGGGACGTCCGTCTGCACGCATTCGCCCAGCAGGACTCGGGCCTGCTCGGCCATGAAGGGATGGTCGTGGGTGTACTTTCCGGATACAAACTCCTCTGCTATGCTCTCCAGCCTCTCGCCGCCGCACTTTCCCTCCAGGATCTTGGCCAGGAGGGCCTTCATCTGCTGCATGGCCTTCTTCGCCTCTTCGGCGTAGATGAGCGTCTTGTCATCGATCTCATCGATCTTCTTCTTGCCGACGACCTGCAAGAGCGACGTGGCCGGGTAGCTACCCTGGGCGTCTCCCAGTTGCGGGTCGACCGGCCCCAGGGCCGCGTGGGGGTCCATGATGATCTTATCCGCGGCAAAGGCGATGAGAGTTCCCCCGCTCATGGCGTAGTGGGGGACGATGACCGTCTTGGCCGACGGATGGGCTTTCAGGGCCATGGCGATCTGGGTCGCCGCTAAAGCCAGGCCGCCGGGAGTATGGAGGATGATGTCGATGGGCACATCCTTCTGGGCGGCGCGGATGGCCCGGAGCACTCGTTCGCTGTCATCGATATCGATATAGCGGGCCAGGGGAATGCCCAGGAAGCTGATGGTCTCCTGGCGGTGGATGAGGGTGATGACGGTTGTGCCCCTCTTCTTGCCCAGCTTTCCCAAAACCGTCTTTCTCGCTGCCTGGAGGTAGTACCTCTGCATCATGGGCACGAGAAAGAGCAGTATGAAAAGAATGAACCAGAGGTTGTTCATGAGAGCGCCGGCATCAATGCCGGTCTGGGCCAGCCATGCATTCATCATAGGACAATTGACGGCATTTGTATTTAAGATTTCGTCCCACCGTCGTTTTGCCTTCTTTGTGCGTCCTTTGTGAGCTTTGTGGTCTTTGTGGTCTTTGTGGTGACGCCCCCTGGGTTTGAGTGGCAATTTGCTAGCTACTAATAACCACAAAGAGCACAAAGCTCACAAAGGACGCACAAAGAAGGCATTTTTGTACCACACGAGAAGCGAATAAAGGACGCACTGAGACGGTTTGGCAACTGAGAGAAAGAACAAAGCGATCCATATTAATACGAGTACTCCCTCTGATAAATCTGGTAAACCAGGAGGCATGGGGTTCATATGATTAAAAATTTCGGCTTGACGGCTTTCCTTCTTTTGGCGCTCTTTCTCTCCGTACAGATTGCGCCGGCTCAGGATGGGTCAGCATCGGACGGGGCGGCGGCTGCAAACAGCTCTTCGGATGCCAGCCTGCAAGGGATATGGAAGGCCAATTTGGGTGAAAAGGAGATAGTCATTGCCATCAGCCAGTCTGGGGAGGCTCTCTTCGGCCTGGCCAAATTCGAGGGAGACAATCCCTGGAATGGTGCCGTCTCCGGGGCGGCCTCTCCTGCAGAATCTTCGTCTGCATCATCAGCATCATTGTCATCGACTTCAGAAGCATCAGCTCCTCAGGGCACAGCCTTCCTTTCCCTGGCTGCCCTCGAGGGAGATGCAGTCACATCCACATTCATCCGGGCGGATGTGCAGGATGGAGCCATGTTGGGCATATTCATCCGCACGGAGAGCAACGGAATGGCCAGCCGGGGCGACTTTGCGGCCACCATGATCAGCCCGGACACATCTGCCTACACGCCGGCGACAGTTGCCTCCGCCCAGTCGTCAGCTGCGGCTCCCGCTGCTGCCCCTGAGCAGGCAGATCAGACTGGTGAGCAGGCAGAGGCCGGAGTAGAGAATGAAAATGATGTGGAGGCTTCCGAAGAGGGCCAGCAGGACGCTGCCGCCAGCGGTGAGGCAGCGGAGAGCAGGTTCAAGGATGTGACAAAGCTCGCCAAGGGCATCAATCCCAATATCCTGCCCAGAATGGCTCCTCTTTAGCTGTACATCAACAGATAGATGTGAAATCCCAGCAGCAGTGACGCCATCCAGCAGGCTGCCGCCGCCTGCATGGCCTGCCGGGCAGGCAGGCGCGCTTTTATGCGACGCAGAAAGACCAGGTTGATGTAGATGCAGAGCAGCACCGCAGCCAGCCCCAGGCCGTGATGGGCCAGCACCTCGACACGAAAGAGGCCATTGGGCCGGCCCGGCTCCAGAATGCCCTCCATGGCCGGAGACATCATGGCCAGTATGGAGATGATCTGGGCGGTAAAAGCCAGGCGTGTGACCAGGCAGTGCCTTTGAGTCTGGCCCATCCTGGCCAGGATGACGGCGTAGGCCAGGGCGGCGGTCAGGATGAGCTGCAGGGCGAGGTTGTAGAAGGCCGCTGCTGTCTGGTCCAGGGGCATGAAGGTCATGAGGATCAGAGCCTGAGGCTTTTCAGGCTGCTATTCATGAGACTATTCATGATACTATTCATCGCTCTCATTGATTCTCTCCAGGAGCCAGGCCATGTTCTCCCCCAGGGTCTTCATGGTCGCCATGCCTTCCGAGTCCCCCTCCACTTCCTTCTCATGCAGCCCAAGGCCGATGTTCCAGTAGTTTGATCCGGCGATTATCATCTGGCTGATGAGGTAGAAATGGTTGATGGAGTCGAAGACGTGAATGGCCCCCGCCCGGCGCACGGCCACCACTGCCGCTCCCACCTTTCTTTTGAACAGGTCCCCGTTGGCCTTGGCCACGAATCCCGCCCGGTCGATGAGGGCCTTCAACTCCGGGGTGAGATCGGCAAAGTAGGTGGGCGAGCCCAGGATGATGCCATCTGCCCCGACCATCTTCTCGATGCAGTCGTTGATCATGTCGTTGTCCAGGGCGCATCGCCGGTCTTTCTTCTCCCAGCACTTCCCGCAGGAGATGCAGCCGGAGAGTGGACCCTTGAGATGCAATAGCTCCGTCTCAATCCCCTGGTCCTCCAGCTCTTCTAAAGCCGCAGCCAGCAGGGCGGCGGTATTGCCCTCTCTTCTCGGGCTGCCGTTTATTGCCAAGACCTTCATGTATCTCTCTCCATAAAATTGCAGAGTAAATTCTACTCTGTGCCTCTGCGTCTCTGTGGTTTAGTTCCGTAAGCGCACCGTTATCTTGATTTATACTTCTTCAAGCCGGTAGTTCCTGGTGCCCAGGCCCATAGCCTCACCATACTCGGTCTGAATGCCGCCCCTGGTGCTCTCCCACAGCCCCCGGAACTTGTCCGCCCCAGGCTCGTGGTTCTTCTGGAGCAGAGTCCCGGTAAGCCCCATCTGCCGGTTAACCAGGTCGAAGCTGGCCTGATCTATGGCCACCGGGTCTCTTGATGCCAGGATGCCGATGTCCTGGACGATGGGCGCATCGCTCCAGGGCACGCAATCGCAGTCCGGGGTGATGTTTATCAGGAAGTTGAAGAAGCCTGCCCTCTCCTGTTTTCCCGTCAGAGCCCCCCGGGCATACTCGACCATCCTCTCCATGAAGGGCGGCACGGCCACAAACCAGTCGAAGTCCAGGGCGTGGGTGGGGCAGACCCGCAGGCATTTGCCGCATCCGGTGCATCTATCATAATCGATGGCAGAGATCTTCTTGTCCACAGTGATGGCCTGCTGAGGGCAGTTGTCCCGGCAGCTTTTGCATCCGCTGCAGATCTCGGCGTTGAATATGGGCTTCGCCGAGTGCTGCTCAGCCTTGCCGGCCGCCGGGGCGCAGCCCATGCCCAGGTTCTTGACGGCTCCGCCAAATCCGGCGGGCAGGTGGGCCTTGAAGTGGGAGACCACGATCAGGCTGTCGGCGGCGGCGATCTCCCCCGCGATCTTGACGCTCTGGAAGTGCTTTCCTCTGATGGGGACCTGCCGGTAGTTGTCGCTGTAGATGCCGTCGGCGATGATGACAGGCGCGCTCGCTACGGCTCGCCCAAAGCCGTGCCTCTCCGCCGTCTGCAGGTGGACCACGCCATTGGCCCGGCTGCCTCCGTAAAGGGTATTGGTGTCGGTCAAAAAGGGACTGGCCCCACAGGCTATGATCCTCTCGGATATGGGCCGCACCAGGGCCGGACTAACATAAGAGTCGTTTCCCATCTCCCCGAAGTGAATCTTGATTGCGGTGAGGTCTCCTTTCTTCACGGCCTGGTCAAATCCCGCCGCATCAAAGAGCCTTTCAATTCGGCTGACCTTGCTCTCGGAAGGGCTCCTGGCCCGAACCGATGCAAAATAGACTTTGCTCTGCAACTCTTGCCCTCCTCCCTGAGCAGATGTATGGCCTGGGCAATAAAGTATTTGATGGCAGTTCAAAGAGAGGAGCGCCCGGGGATTATGATCATGTTCGATGAAAGCCAATTAAGGGATCTGTGCACTGAGCAGTCATTCCAGAGGGGATTGATGTACTTCGAAGAAGGGCGGGTGAAGATCAGGGAAGCATCCTCCTCGAGGATATCTGCAACAGTAGTCGGAACTGATGATTATCTGGTGGAGATTGATTTGGACGATCTCTCCGCCAACTGTAGTTGTCCATATGACCTGGAAGGCTATTGCAAGCATATTGTCGCCGTTTTTTTAGCAATCGATAAGGAGCCTGAGAAGGTCGAAGGGATGAGGAGACAGTACACTCTAGATCAGGAGAGCGTGGATGATCTGCTGAACAAAACTGATCCGCATGCCATCCAGGGCTTCCTGCTCCAGGAAATGAAGGCAAATCCTGAGCTGAGGGCCCGCTTTGTGGCCAGGTTCTCTTCGGTGGGCACTGGAAAGAGCCTCTCCGAATACAGAGATGATATGGAATCGGCCTTTGATGAGGCGGAAGATGAGCATGGTCTGCTATCCTTCGGCAACGAATTGAATCTCTCGCAGTTTCAGGAACTGGCAGAGATCTACACCCAGAAGGAAGATTTTATGGAGGCTGCCAAGATCCATCAGGCTCTGTCTCAGACGATTGCCGGGAGGATGAACCATGTGGATGACTCTTACGGCTACTTTTCCGGAGAGTTCTCGGATTCTTTGAAGGCGTTTGTTGAATGCATTCTGGCGGCCAGGCTGCCGGCCGACGCCAGGAGAGGATATATCGACTATCTCTGGGGCAGGTACCTGCTCAATAAACCCGATTACTTCCAAGATGATTACTTCAATGCTTTGAAGGTGCTGTGCACCGCCAGAGAGGATTTGATTTACTGGAAGGCTCTTGTTAAGCCGCTCATTCCCCAGAGGACCGCCGGCGGGGAGCCTGGTAGGAGAGAGGAGCATCAGGCCAGGAAGCTGATCTCGATGCAGCTTCATCTGCACTCCAGCCTCAAGGAGAACGACGGATTCTATGCATTGATGGATGATCATTACCGCGCCAGCCCGGATCTGTGCCTGCAGTATGCCCGGCAGCTCCTCCAGGATGGAGATCGCGAAAAGGCGATCAAGATCGCTGAAGAGGGCACGGCCATCTTCCCAGGATATCAATCAAGATTTTTGCGAGAGTTTTTGAGCGAAAGCTATGGGAAAGATGATCCACAAAATTATCGGGAGCAATTGCGGTCGCTCTACCTCCTGACCGGGGACTGGAAGTACTACGATGATCTGAAAAAGGCATTCGAATCGAAAGATATGTGGCAGAAGACGCTGGAAAATATACTGGCATGTGCTGCCAAAGAGAGATCCGGCAGGACGCAGCGTGTGGAAATATACCTGCGGGAGAATATGTACGATGCCGCTCTGAGGGTGGTGATAGCCAAAAAGAGCATTGAAGAGCTGAGAGCGTATCACAGGGAGCTGGCAGATTTGTATCCCAAGGAATACTTCGGAGCATACCGGGAACTGATTTATCCTTTTGCCGGATCTCACATGGGCAGGGAGCACTACCGGGATGTGGCATCAGTTCTAAAGAAGATGAAGAAAATTGCCGGCTCGGAGGCGGAGTTTCAAGAGATTCTGGCGCGGCTGCTGGCGGAGAATAAAAGGAAGCCAGCATTCATCGATGAGCTGAAGAAGATGTGAGAGATAGCACCAGCATCACCCTTTCGCTGCCCCCGCATCTCCCTCTATGCAGTGTGGAGGCGTATGATGCGATTTGCCCCGGATGGCCAGGATCCTGCACCGCCTGCATGGGTGGGCCAGCTCGGCGGCGGCGATCCTTGGTTTTATAAGATGCAACTTCTGCGCAAGTATTTCAATTCATCCGTATTTATATTCCGCCCTTAACTTTTTAAATTTTTATTATTAGCCCCGCAATATCTCGACTAAAACTTTATTAACAATAATGAACTATAATCTTTGTATATGCTCAATGAGGACCTTGTCCAGAAATGGCTGGATGAAGGGACAATTGACCAGCATCAAGCCGGGAAGATGAGATCGGACCTCGCTCAATATTCCCTGGAAAGGAGGTCCCGGAAGAGGACCACTGCCTTTTCCATCATCGGAGTTGTATTGATCGGAATTGGAGCCATCCTCTTTGTAGCCTCCAACTGGCAGAGGATGGGAGATGTATTTAGAGTCCTG
>DAOPZB010000040.1:0-11386 GCA_035353195.1 Methanothrix sp.
CGATGCCGGCCTGGAATTGAAGGCCGTTGATCCGGCCAATGTGGCCATGGTCTCTTTAAAGATCGGCAAGGAGGCATTTGAGTACTTCAAAGCCGATGCCTGCGAGATAGGCATTGATCTCGTGCGGCTGGGCGATGTTTTGAGCATGGCCGACAAGGGAGAGAACGTGCAACTGGAGCTGGAAGAGGAGAGCCACAAGCTCAAGATCGGGGTGGGGTCCCTCTCCTACACCTTAAGCCTGATAGATCCCACGGCCATTCGAAAGGAGCCGCGCATACCGGAGTTGGACCTGCCTGCTCATGTGATCCTGCTGGGCGTGGAACTGCGCCGGGCGGTCAAAGCGGCGGAGAAGGTCAGCGACCATGTCATACTGGGCGTGTCCGACGAGGGCTTCTACATGGAAGCCAAGGGAGATATCGATTCTCTGAAGCTCAAGATCCCCAGCACGGAGCTACTGGGCATGAAGCCGGGAGAGGCTCGGAGCCTCTTTTCATTGGACTATCTGGAGGACATGTCCAAGTCCATCGGCAAGGCCGGCGAGGTCACGCTGGAGATGGGCATCGACTATCCTCTCAGGGTGCATTTCAAGCTGGGGCAGTCGGTGGAGATCAATTACCTCCTCGCTCCCAGAATTGAGCAGGAATGAGGGTCTCGGACTATCCTTTTACAGAGGAGGCTGCCGAAAGGGTTAGAAGCTGCGGCTACTCTTTAGAGGGCCTTCTCGGCAAAACCTCTTTTAAGACGGTGCGGGGCCGGGCGGCGGAGCGTGTGGCCGGGGCCATAGCGGGAAGCATTTCTGAGAGCCCGGCCGGCAGCGATGCCGAGCTTATCGCGGAGCTATTGTCCTACCCTTTAGCCAGGGTTATGGTCTCCTGCCTGGGAGACAGCATCCTGCTGCGTCGCTATGCCCTGGCGGAGGCCAAGCTCGCCTATCGGCGCATGCAGGCGGAGGAGGAGACGGGGGGGTTGGCGGCACTGGCCGAGGACCTGGGCCTGCACCCCCGGAGCGCCGGCTGGGGAGCGGGCGGGGCGGAAACCTGGAAGATTCATTTCTCTGAGTACATCCGTGCGGCGCACGGCATGAAGAGCGCCAAGTGGAAGCTGGTCAACCGGGACCTCGCCGATGGCTATCTCACCGTCACCGGGGAGGAGCTGAAGAGGCTGCTCGAAGAGGCGGTGAGGGAGAGAGTCTACAGGGGGCTGCCCCTGGCAGTGGACGAGAAGATCTGCGCTTCGCTACAGGAGTATCTGGGGCCGCTCAAGGCCGAGCTGGAGAGGCTCGTCGCTCGACAGAGGGTGGACCTGGGTCGGGTCGAGGAGGGGGCCTATCCGCCCTGCATCAGAAAGATGCTCGCGGAGGTGGCCCGGGGCATAAACCTGGCGCACAGCGCCCGTTTCGCTCTGGTCAGCTTCCTGCTGCAGATCAACATGAGCCCGGAGCAGGTGGTCTCCATATTCAACACCAGCCCGGACTTCGACCCGGAGAGGACGCGCTATCAGGTCGAGCACATTGCCGGGGCCACGGGGACGAAGTACAAGCCGCCCGCCTGTGCCACCATGGCCACCTACGGCAACTGCCCCGGAGAGGACGACCTGTGCAAAAGGATTCGCCATCCTCTGAGCTACTACGAGCGGAGGGTGAAGATGGCCGGCTTCAAGCCCCTGCCTGCGGCTGATCGGGAGATGGCCGCCTCCGAGAAGACAGATCGGAAAGAAGGGACCTGACGACCGGCCTGTCCTCTCCGGCTCTGCCCAGGACAAGCAATTTTTCATGAATCAGCGGCGTAAAGTTCAGGCCTGCCTGCCGGGCGGCCTGCCGTTCGGCAAGGCCGGCATCCGCCCGGCCGGAGGCGATGGCTGCCGCAACTGCCGAATGGCTGCGCGCCAGGCGGACAAATTGGGGTTTTGCAAGCCCCAGGTCGAGCAGAGCCTTCTCCCATAGAGCCCTGAGGGCCGAGTCCCTCTGCCAGCCCACCAGGCGGCATTGGGATAGGTCCTGCCTCTTGAGGCCGCTCCTAAAGGCGAGCCCCAGCTCCAGGTCGAGGCTGGCTAAAACCGTCACGCCTTCCGGCAGGGCGGGGCCGCCGGCCAGTACGGCGGCGAGGTCGGCGACGCCGTCCTCCAGCAGCATCAGCCCACGCTGCGAGCCGCAGCTCACCAGCCTGACTCTCTTAGCCTCACCGGCCAGCTCCTCCAGCAGCAGGCTGTTTTCACCGGCCACCACCAGCTCCGCCGGGCCGGCATCGGCGAAGAGCTGCACCTCTACCTCTGCTCCCCGTTCCAGGTACTCGACGCCGGCAGGAATATCGATGATGCCGTCCGCGCCGGCCAGGGTGGTGATGGAGCCGCTGCCCTTGTCCACGGGATAGACAAGGCTTTTGGAGAGGGCCACGGCCAGCATCTGGCGGCGGCCTTCCAGGCGCAGCGGGCCGCTGAGCCTTCCAGATGCCTTCTTCGCCCGGCCCTGCGTTCCCAGGGAGGCGCGGATGGCGGGAGCGCCCAGCAGGGAGAAGACGGACAGAGCACTGGTGGGATAGCCGGGCAGGCCCAGGAAGGGCTTTTCGCCCATCAGGCCGAAGATGGTTGGTTTGCCGGGCTTGAGGTTGACGCCGTGAAAGATCAGCTCGCCTGCCTCCTCCAGCACCCGGTAGACCATGTCCCCCGCCCCAGCGGAGGTGCTGCCGCTGACGATGACCATGTCGGAGCAATCCGCCATCTTCAGCAGGGCTTTTTCCATCGCCTCCTCATCATCAGGCAGGATGCCAAATGTCTGGGCCGCGGCCCCGCAGTCCTGCACGGCGGAGGCGATGGTGTAGGTGTTGATGTCGTAGATCCTGCCCGCCGGGAGGGGCTGGCCGGGAGGGACAAGCTCATTTCCGGTGGAGGCGACGGCAACGGAGAGAGTGCGCACGGGCACCTCCGTTCTGCCCAGGGCCGCCAGCACTCCCAGCTCCCGGGCGGCGATGGCTGTGCCGGAGAAGAGCACCGTCTCGCCGAAGGAGATGTCGCTTCCCGCCGCCTGGATGTTCTCGCCGGCGTAGACCGGCCTTCGGACGAGCACATAGTCCCCTTCCGCCTGGGAGTATTCGATCATGACCACGGCATCGGCCCCGGCGGGCATCATGGAGCCGGTGGAGACCTCTGCCGCCTCTCCTCCGGCCACCTTCAGGTCGGGCTCCATGCCCATGGGAACCCGCCCGGCCAGTTGCAGTCGGACGGGCCGGTCCTCCCTGGCCTCCAGGGTATCTCCTGCCACAACGGCAAAGCCGTCCATGGCGGCGCGGGAGAAGCCGGGCACGTCGACTGAGGAGACGATTCTCTCCGCTAATATGTAGCCCGCTGCCTGGGAGAGCGGCACGTTTTTCGTGCGGGCGCGGGGCAGGTGGTCGAAGACTGTGGACAGGGCCTCCTCCAGGGAGATGAGGCTGCGAAACTCCTTGGGCATGACGGATACATTTTACGGCGCTCTATAAAAGCACTCACTGATTTGCGACGGATTACAGGCAAAAGGCATCTATCGATGGAGGATGACTATTGATTGTGTGGAGGCAGGGCGTTTAGCGAAATGCAAGCAATTTAGGGACGCTGCTGACAAAATATGGCTTTCAAAATGGGTTTGGTGGTATTCACCCTGGTTACCTTGGCAGCATTATTCAATATTCGGAAATATCCAAATATGGCAGAGACGCAGTGGCAGCTAATTTCTTTCTGTATTCTTGCTATTCTCCTCTATCTCATACCTGCCTCATTGATATCCGCAGAGCTTTCAACCGGCTGGCCTCAAGTTGGTGGGGTCTATGTCTGGGTAAAAGAGGCATTTGGCCAGCAGTGGGGATTTGTGGCCATCTGGCTGCAGTGGTTCCAAATGACCATCGGTTTTGTATCAGCCATGACCTTTATTGCAGCTACACTTGCATATCCGTTCATTCCATCACTCGCAGACAACAAGATATTCCAATTCATCATCAGTGTTTCCGTCTGGTGGGGCATGACATTCCTGAATTTCCGGGGACTTAAAACCTATGCCCGCATAAGCTGGATATTCCTCATCATCGGAATGCTGATTCCTGCGGCATTGCTGATCTTTGGCGGCATCTGGTATATTATCGAGGGCAATGCCGTCCAGTCCACTTTGCATCCTGTGTTAGGCGATCTGATACCCGATTTCAATAATATCGATAGCATGGTCCTTCTGCTGACCTTCGTGTTTCTTTTTATTGGTATCGAAATGACTGCCACCCACGCAAACGATATAAAAAATGTTAAGACTAATTATCCGCTGGCGATATTGATTGCCGGAGCGGTGATGGCAGTTGTGAGTGTTATAGGATCAATCATAGTCTTTCTGCTTGTGCCTGCGGATAACCTGGACCTTCTTGCCGGCATCATGCAGGCATTTGAAACAATCTTTGCGGGAAGTCATTGGATTGCATCCTTCATTGCAATATTGATAGTGGTCGGATCGATCGGAGAAGCCTCAACCTGGATATTGGGCCCGGTAAGAGGTCTGGCGTCCACTGCCAACGATGGCAACCTGCCGCCGGTGCTGCAAAAAACCAATACGGCAGGCATGCCGGTAAATCTAATGATTCTACAAGCGATTTTCTTCACCTTTTGGGCGGCGGTCTACACAATCCTGCCATGCGACACAAACAGTTCCTATTGGATGCTGCTGGCGCTAACGTCGATGGTGTATATTGTGATGTACTTTTTCATGTATGCCGCTGCGATTAAGCTCAGATACAGTCATCCTGAGGTGAAAAGAGCGTTTCTCATACCTGGTGGAAAAGCCGGAATATGGCTGGTGGGCGGATGGGGGTTTTTGGCAATGGCCTTCTTGTTGACCTTGTCAATGTTACCACCGAGCCAGATATCGTTTGCTGGCATAGACAAGTGGCAATATGTACTCTTCATGATGGGGGGGACTATGATAATCATGGCTGTGCCCTTGATCATTTGCAGATTGAGGAAATGATTGCTGGCATTCATGTCGTATTGAGCACTGCAAAGGTAAGTGGAACCGCGACAATGGCAAGGAGAAGGTGCATCATGATGAGCGCTGATGTCGTATCACTTGCACATTTGTAATGGGTGGCAAAGACAGACCCCAAAACTGCGGCTGGCAAGGAACTTACGAGCGTCAGCACCTGACCCTGCTCCACGCTGAGATGATAGAGGTTTGCCTGGGTGTGGGCAACCCAGGGCTGAAAGATCATCTGGATCAATGCAGAAACCAGAAATAGCGTCCAGATCCCCTTCAGCGATTTCGTTTTGAGCTGAAGTCCAAGAATAAGGCAGGCAAGCACTGCCACAGAGTCTCCGATGACGCTCAATGCTTCGTATATTGGTGCCAGCAGCCAGCTATTGACGGGAAGCTGAAAAGGCGCGATCAGGAGGCCGAGCACAGTTGCGAAAAAAATCGGTGATCGAAAATATTCAAGCAATACATTTCGCCGATTTCCGATATTTTTTTCAAAGTCCTCTCCGAAATGCATTGCTACTGCCGGCCCAAGAATAAATATCGGAAGTCCTACGCCAAGCTCGCTGAGGAGGATTGCATCCGTAAGTGCTGTGGGATTATTCGGAAAAGAAAATTGAATGAGAGGATAGCCGATCAACGCTGTGGATCCGAAGGAGGAGGTGAGCATCAGAGCGCCTATCTTTGGTCTATCGAGTCGGAGGCTTCTGCCCGCGAGCCAGGCAGCACTCATGGAAAGCAGGCCCGTCACTATCATGGCCAATACCATCAGAAATTGGCGGCTCGATACAGGATGTGTCGAAAGCTGAAAGAAGATAAAGGCGGGAAGCGCCGCCTGTGTGAGCAGCCTTGCACACAGTGTGGCGTCCTCTTCCTTCACAATGGACTTTCTTTTCATGATCATGCAGGAGACTACCACCAACGAAAAAGCCACCACAGATTCAAACACCTGGATATTCGCCGTCATGTAAGTCTCCGACACCTTGATGTCAATTTAATGGAGAACTATTTGAATATAACTTTTATGCCAGGGGGCTTTCATCCTTTGTTCACAGAAAACAGAGCTGAGAAAAATTACAGCCTCGCCGCCCTCTGCCGCAGCAGGTGGTCGGCCAGAACCAGGGCCATCATGGCCTCGGCCACGGGCACAATCCTGGGGGGAATGGCCGGGTCGTGCCTGCCTTTTATCTCGATCTCCGCCGCCTCCCCGCGAGAGATGTCCACAGTCCTCTGCCGCCGGGCGATGGAGGGGGTGGGCTTGACGGCTATTTTGCAGATTATGGGCGCGCCGGTGGAGATGCCTCCCAAAATGCCCCCGGCGCGGTTGCTCTCAAATGCCACTTTGCCGTCTTCAAGGATGATGGGGTCGTTCATCTCGCTGCCCAAAAGGCGGGCGCAATCCCGGCCCTCACCGATCTCCACCGACTTGACCGCCCCGAGACTCATCAGCCCTTTGGCCAGGTCGGCGTCCAGCTTGTCGAATACCGGCTCGCCCAGGCCAGCCGGGACGCCTTCGGCCACGACCACGACCATCCCACCCAGGCTGTCTCCCTCCGCCCGCACGGCCTCAAGGCGTTGCATCATCCGCTCCGCGGCAGCGGGATCCGGGCAGCGAATGGCGTTTGCCTCGGCAGCCGCCCGCAGAGCCGCCAGACCAGAGGCATCGACCTCTGCACAGATCCCGCCCAGCTCTGCCACATAGGCCGCGACCTCGATGCCTTCGGCCCGCAAAAGCAGCCTGGCCACCGCTCCGGCGGCGACGCGGCCCACTGTCTCCCTGGCGGAGGCCCGCCCCCCGCCCCGGTGGTCCCGTCTTCCATACTTGGCCAGGTAGGTGCAGTCGGCATGCCCCGGCCTGGGCCGATCCCGCAGCAGGTCGTAGGCCGAGGAGTCGGCGTCCTTATTTCGTACCAGCAGGGAGATGGGCGTTCCCGTGGTGCGCCCCTCGAAGACGCCGGAGAGGATCTCCACCCGGTCCTCCTCCTGGCGGGCGGTGGAGGCGCGGGACTGGCCGGGCCGTCTCCTGTCCAGGTCCTTTTGGATCTGCTCGGCGGCCAGAGCCAGGCCTGCCGGGCAGCCGTCCACCACCACCCCCACCGCCGGGCCGTGCGACTCGCCCCAGGCGGTGATGCGAAATACTGTGCCGAAGGAATTGCCGGACATGATCAATCTCTGATGCTGACTTTTTCTTTGAGCATGGCAATATCGCTTTCGATTCGCTTCAGGCGGTCCTCCAGACACTCCCTCTTCTCGCCGCCGGCGACTTCACGACTTTCGGGCTTCATCGGCATAATTTTGTACCAACTGATTAATAAGCTCTCTCAGCACAGCTCCGGCGCCTCTGTGGTGGCAGTCCGTGGGCATTTGGCTGCAGCCCAGTGGCTGACGACGTTTTTTACCACAGAGACACAGAGGACAGAGAAGCACGCACAGAGAGAGCTAACAACACAACGAACTGAGGATGGCCACACAAAATAGCGAGGAGCCTGGGAGTTCCTGTGGTGCGCTCCTCGAAGACGCTGGAGAGGATCTCCATCCGGTCCGTCTCCTGGCGGGAGGTTGAGGCAAGACTGGCCGGGCCTTCTTCCTTACCCCCTCAGCGCCCCGGCAATCAGCGGCGCCACCGAGACCGTGCTCACTGCTTTATCCAGGGTATCCGTGGCCAGCACCGCCTCCACTCCGGAGCGATAGAGCTTGAGAATCGCCGATCCGGTCAGCACGGGATGCACGGCGGCCAGATAGACCCGCCGGGCTCCTTGCTGGCGCAGCAGTGTTATGGCCGTGGCCATCGTTCCCCCTGTAGCGATCATGTCGTCGAATATGACCACATCCCGGCCCTTGACGGCCACCTCTTTGGGGGCCATGGAGACCTCGGTTCCGGACAGGCGGGTCTTCTGCAGGAAATCGCATTCGCAGCCCAAAGAGGCGGCAGCAGTTTTGGCCATGTTCATGGCCCCCTTGTCCGGGGAGATGACCACGGTATCGACCAGCCCCATGCTGCCTATGCGCTCGGCCAATAGGGGCGTAGCATCAAGGCTGCTCGCAGGGCAGCGGAAGTGGGACATGATGGAGGGAGCATGGATGTTGACCAGGTGGACCCGCCCGTTCTCCAGGAAGGGATTCAGAGCCGCCGCCACGGCGCGGGCGGTCATGGGCTCGCCCTCCTTGAAGATCTTGTCCTGCCGGGCATAGCCGAAGTAGGGCATGACCAGGGAGACCTTCCTGCCCCGGCAGATGTCCAGCAGTTGCAGCAGATAGACCAGGTCCCTGTCGGTAGGGGTGGACTGGATTATGGTGATCTCATCCTCCAGAGGAGAGACGACCTGCGAATAGGACTCGCCATCGGGAAATGTCTTGTAGTCGCACAGAGCCAGAGTTTCATTTAAAATAGATGCCACCCGCCCGGCTAAAAGCTGGGAGGCAGGACCGCCGATAATCATGCAAAATCACCCTTAAATTAGCTTCCTACTACCTTCATTCTCAATTTCACCGTGGGCGTGACGATTGAGCCCACGGACCTTACATCCCGGCCAATCTCGATCTCCTTTATGAGCTCGAAGATGTTTCCGGCCATCATCAGGGATCGAACCGGCTTTGCCTCCCCGCCCGGAGCAATGAGATAGGCATTTCTCGCCTCGACTGAGAAGTCACCTGAGATGGGATTGGCGGTGTGGGCGCCGATGAGGCCGGACACGAGAAAGCCCCGGGTCTCAGCCAGCAGGTCGGATGTGCTCTTCGAGCCGACTACGATATTTCGGTTCCCCACCCGCGGCACATCGGAATACCCGGAGCGTACGGCGTTGCCCGTCGACCTCTTCTCCGGGCTCTCCTTTCCGGCGGTGTAAGAGTCATAGATGAAGCCCAAAAGAGCCCCCTCTTCGATGAGCACCGTCCTGCCTGAGGGAACGCCCTCTCCGTCGAAGGCCGAGCTGTCAATCCCGCCGGCCAAAAGGCCATCGTCCACTATGGTCAGATGGGGGGCGGCGATGGCTTCGCCTATCCGGCCCTGCAGAGACGACCTGCCCTTCTGCACATTGTCTGCCGCCAGGGCGGGCAGGATGGTGTACTCCAAAAGCTCCGCAACGGCGAGAGGCCGCAGCAGCACATCCGCCGTTCCGCTCTCCGCCTTCATGCCGCCCAGAGATGACACTGCCATATCTGCCGCCCTCCGCCCCACGCCCGCCAGGGCCTCATAGATTGAGGCCGGAAGGGATCGCGAATTGAAGAACTCGCTTCCTGTGGCCACGCCCTCGCCCCTGGCAATGGCCTCCATGGAGGCATTCATGAGGGTGCCGGTCTCCGTCGCCTCCACCCCCAGGGAGTTTATGACGAAGTCGCTTCCAAAGATTGCTGTAACCCCACCGGATATCGGTTCGGCCCCGGCCACCGCCAGGCAGCCGGAGAGCATGGCCCCGGCCATATCCAGGCACAGCTCAGGCTCCATCCGGGCGATGCGCGGGTCGAACACGCCCTGCGGCGCTTCCATCCTCTCCGGTCGGGGAAGGGATCGCCAGGACTCATCCCCGCCCCGGGCCCGGGCCGACTGCACGGCGCTCTTGGCCACAAACTCCAGGAGCGACAGGTCACTGGTACTGGAAAAGCCCACAGCCCCTGCCACAACTGCTCTTAGCCCCAGCCCCTGGTGAAAGCTCTCGCTGGCCATCTCCACCTTGTCCCGGCGTAGCTCCACATCCACGGACCGGCCCATCATGCCGTAGACTTCTGCTTGCTTTGCGCCCTGCTCGATAGCCAGCGCTAAAAGCCGCCTCCCCGTTTCCATCAGGGAAGCAATGTCGCAGACCCTTTCAACGCTGATGTCCGAGCTATTGACGTCCGGGCTATCCGATGTATCTGAGGTCTTCATCTCCGCCCGCCTCGTAAGGAGCCTGGGCTCTCTCCATCTCCTGGAGCTTGCCTATGATCTTCTCCATCTCCTTGGCCCTATCCTGAAGAGCCTGCATGCCGACTTCGATTCCCAGAATGGAGGAGAGCATGCGCAAGACTTCGGAGGCTGCCTTGGGATCGACCAGGTAGCCGCTGGTAACGCCCATGAGGCACACGGCATCCATCCCCCGCAGAGCACCCAGACCCAAAAGCAGCCCGGAGACGCCGATGATGCCTCCGCCCGGCTCGTTTTCATGGAAGACCACGCCCCGCTCTTTCATCTCCTCTACAAGAGCCTCGCTGGTGGCGGCTCCCATCACAGTGGGCTTGTCCACAAACTGGCCGGTGCCGTAGCCGCCCAGGGCATATATCCTCTTCACATGGAAGCTTTCCGCTATGTCCAGAAAGATATTGCACAGCTCATAATGCCCTTCATTGGTGGCGCTCTGATAGTCGCCGATGAGGATGAGCAGGTCGGGCTCACCGTCTTTGCCGTGATAGGCATAGATCTCATTTCGCACCTGTTTGATGGTCCCGTCCTCCCGGACCATGACCTGGGGCGGAAAATGAGGCGAGTAGATCTCCATGATCTTCTCAGCATGCAGCTCTTCTACCATATGATCGGCCACCAGCTTTCCGACGTGGCCCACACCCGGCAGACCCTCGACTAAAATGGGGTCTTTGAGGGTTGTTTCTTTGATGCGGGAAACAAGGGTCTCTTTCATTTTGCCTCTTGGCCGAGAGCTCTCCGGTATTTCCCGTAGGGATCGTCGGGAGAGAATCTGGCCGGCTTGGTATTCGCTGTCTGGCCCCCGCATGCGGGGCAGATATCCTTCAGGGTGTAGCGGCCGCAGGCCCTACACCTCAGGATCTTGGACCTCATGCTTCCCTAAGGAAAGTGCCTTCTCCGCCATGCTGTTCTATGTATTTGACCACGGCTTGGGCAGACTTCTTGAGAACAGACTCTGCATGCTTGTAATCGGGCGCTGTTATGTGAAGGCGATAGCGCGGCGCTCCGATATAGGTGATGGTGAGTGTGGCATCCTTGTCTTTTATGCGCTTGGCCTGTTTGAGGGCCTTCTTGATGATCTCCACCCCATCAGGCGCAGGCGATGTTATGTCTACGTAGCCGCTGATGTCAACCGTCGGTATCTTGACGTTTTCCCTGGAGAGGCTCTCCAGTATGCCCACATCCTCTTCGGTGAGGGCTGCTTCTGCCAGGGCGGCGGCTCCGCTCACGGCTGCCTCCTCCATGGCCAGGTAGAGGCTGTCATAAGCTGTGACCAGGGCGTCAGCTACGCGCTTGACATCTTCGGGTCGGTCCTTGTAAGCCATCTCCAGCCATTTCCAGGCCTTCTGATCCGCCTTCCACTCCTGAATCTTCTCCCGCCTCTGATGCTCATTGACATCCTTTAGGGATAGGTCGATGTGATGGCGGGACGTGTCTACATTCAATACCTTGCAGACGATCTTCTGCCCCTCTCGCACGTGGTCGCGAATGTACTTGATCCATCCGCTGGCCAC
>DAOPZB010000041.1:0-11381 GCA_035353195.1 Methanothrix sp.
TGAGAGTCCTGGACCTGGTCAAAGCCATAGGCAGGGGCTTTTCTCCGGAGAGGGCCCTGGCCATCCTGGATGACGATATGCTGATGCTCGACGTTCTCGACCTCTCCAAGATCATGAGCACCAAGAGCGATATAGCCAGGATCAAAGGCCGCATCATAGGCAAAGACGGCCGCTCTCGCGAGATCATGGAAAGGCTCTCCGGAGCGAAGGTCTCGGTTTACGGCAAGACGGTGGCCCTTTTAGGCTATCCTGAGCAGATCAGAGTCGCCCGGGCGGCGATCGAAATGCTTTTGGATGGCGCGCCCCATGGAAACGTCTACAGCTTCCTGGAGAAGAAGCATCAGGAGCTGGCTAAAGAAGAGCTGAAAGAGCAGGGCATCCTCTGAGAGCGCCTGAAAGGAATCGGCACGAAATAAATAGCCACGGCGCCGGGCGAGGATAGAAATGGTTCTGCCTATAGAGCTAGATATGATGGATAACATATTGATAGCTCTGGCTTTGATCGGCCTTTACTCCATCATTTTGATGCCGCTGCAAAACAGCGAAAAATGGAAGAAGCGGGGGATAACCGTGGGCGGCCTCAGCGGCATTCCTCTGCTCATCTTCTTTCGCACGGAAAGGGGCCTGAATCTGCTTGACAGGCTCAGCCGGCCCAAGGGATTTTGGAGGATTGTAGCCTCGGCGGGAGTGCCGCTGGTCGTTTTGAGCATGGTCTACTTCCTGGTGCTGGTCCTGCTCATGACCTACGTCATGATCAGAGAGCCTCCCGAACCCAGCAGCTACAATGCGCCCCGAAACATCCTGCTCATCCCCGGCATCAATGAGTATATCCCCTTTGTCTGGGGCTGGATCGCCCTCTTTGTGACCATGCTGGTGCATGAGTTCGCCCACGGCATCCTCAGCCGGGTGGAAGGGGTGCGCGTCAAGTCCATGGGCATCGTCGCCTTCCTCATGGCACCCATCGCCGCCTTCGTCGAGCCGGATGAAGAGGAGCTCTTCGGCGGAAAAGACAGGCCGCCTCTGGTGACCAAGGGTGCCAGGATCAGAATCCTCTCAGCCGGCGTCATATCCAACTTCGTGGTAGCGGCAGTTGCCATGGCCCTCTTCTTCGGCCCGGTCATAGGGTCGATAAATCCCGTGGACCGGGTGATGGTGGTGGACGTAACCGATGGATCGGCTGCGGACTGGGCAGGTTTTGAGAGCGGCATGGTGGTTTTACAGGCCAACGGAAATAACGACAGCAATTTGGAGCATCTCTATTCCGACCTCGCCGGCCAGAAGGCCGAAATTCGGGTCTTGCAGGACGACAGAGAGCTGATGCTGCCCCTATCCGGCAAACCGGCGCAGGGCATCCTGGTGGCATCGATCTTCGCTGACTCTCCGGCGGAAGCAGCCGGCCTGCCGGCAAAGAGCGTGATCACCAGCATCGACGGCATGGAGACTCCAAACCTGCCGGCCTTCAGAGAGCAGATGAACACCACCCGCCCTGGCCAGAGCATCATCATAACCACCGTCCAGGGCGAGGACTACAGGGTGAACCTCACCAGCAAAGAGGCCATCGACGCGGACGGCGAGGAGGGTGAAGCCGGGTTCATCGGCATCGGCATCTCCGGAGACGCGGTATATTCGGCAGGAGCAGTCTTTCAGGAGGCCTCCGCCAGGCAATTTTTGCAGACTCTAAAAGAGATTCCCAGCATGGGATTGGCCGGATTTCATCTCATGCTCAGCCTGCCGTTCTCCGGAATATCCGGGTTTACCGAGAAAGGCTTTCCGGGCTTCTCCGGGTGGCTGACGGCGGTCTTTGAGCCGACCGGATGGGGCGAGCCCTTGGGGATCAGGTTCTTCTGGATTGCCAATCTGCTGCTCTGGATAGGTTGGATCAACCTCTATGCCGGACTCTTCAACTGCCTTCCCTCCGGGCCGCTGGACGGGGGCCATATCTTCAAGGACCTGCTCCAGGCAGGCTTCGAGAAGGTCGTCAAGCCGGTGGACGCGGAGAGGCTGAGCCGCACAGCCGCTGCTCTATTTACCTGGCTGGTGCTGACGTCACTGCTCATCACCCTCATTGCCCCGTTTACCCACTGGCTGGGCAATTGAGATACATTGAGATATACGTTAGATTTATGCCTGTTCAGAATTGATTGCCTCAAAAAAGGATCTCCAGCAGGAAGGTTTCATGATCAATCCAGTATTCCGGCTTTTGGCCGTTCCATTGCTCCTCATCGCCCTGGCGGCCATCATCGCGCCGGCAGAGGGCGCAGAATCGGCCAGCATGGCGGCAGATTCCGTAAAGACCGCAGACTCACCAGGCACAATAGCCCCGGCAGACGGCTCAGGCACCTCCCCGACACCGGATATTTCAGACATCTACTCAAGCATTGAATCCGCCGACGTCACCGCATTGGGAGACGTGGCCGGCATGAAGCTGCATATGGATCTGATATCAGAAGGGACGACTCTCATGAGCCGGGAGCTTTTGCTGGATGGTCCCGGCACCTGGGTCGTTACCTGGCCGAAGTTCGAAGCGGAAAAAGGCAGCTACAGTGTCTGCGCCCGACTGGAGACAGGTAGCGACGAATATGGCGAGGATAGACATGACAGCCAGGATAGTGGCCGCAATTCCGTTCTCGCCCGGAAGTGTTACAAATTCTATTATGGCGGCGTGGAGCCCATTAGATTTGATGTGCGCGATTTTCGGGCCGACTCCCGGGGCATGCACCTGGCCATCAGCGCCTCGGACCCCACGGTGGTGGACATCTACTACATGCTCATGCAGGGCAGCCGGGCGGTTTATGTCAACCGGGAGCAGGCTGCGGCCATCGCGGGCAGCTACTCCATGCCCATAGTGAGAGACTATGCCTGGAAGCAGATCCTGGAGGACGGCAGGCCATATGCCGGACGGGTGAAGATTGTGGAGCTGAATCACAACCAGACCAGGGCCTTCATGAACTCCTTCACCGCCGAAGAGGATGCTCTGATAACCGAGACCTATCAGGATGAGACCGGGGCCAGCGCCACGGTGCTGGGCAACTCGCGCGTTCCCTTCGCGGGATCTCTGCGCTTCGTCCTTACCCAAAACGAGACGGTCGTCAATGTCACCGAAAAGAGGACGCCCATACTTCTGTCAGGAGACGACGAGACGGTGGAGATCTCCTGGAATGAGACACTGCCGGAGGGCGTTTATCAACTGCGCACCCTTCTCTTGGACCGGAGAGGCGGCATCATGGACCTGGAAGAGAATGTGATTGAGGCCGAGCCGATTGTGAGAGCCAATGCCACCGATGAAGCTGAAAAGGCCCCCTTCCCGGCTGAAGCTGCCGCGCTGGCGGCTCTTTTGGCTGCTCTTCTCAGAGGAAGGAGAGACCGGTGATGGGGCAGAGGCGGATAGCATTATCCAGCATTATTCTAGAGGGAGGAGTCAATATGCAATATAAATCGGCAGCAATTTTATGCGCTCTGGCGATGCCTGCTCTGATCATGGCGGCAGCATGGGGGCAGGATGCAGGAAACAGCACCATGAACAGCACGATCAACAACAGCCTGAACAGCACAATGAATGCTGCTGCCAATCTCACTCCAAACACCGCAGCATCCGCTTCTCTGGAGAGTGTCGTGGAGGCAAAAGATACGGGCGTGAACATCGGAGCGGGCCGAGCCGGTGCAGTGGGCAAAGTCCTGCGGGCGGGATTCAATAAAACCAAGCCTCTGAATGATCTGGATGTATACGGAAACAAGCCGGTCCACTTCATAGCGAACAGCAATAATAGCTCCCCAAAAGCCGCCTTCAATGTCAGCCAGCGGGTGGGCAGCGTCGCCAATATGACATATAATACCGAATACACTGCCGTCTACAGCATCGATGAGCATTCCCGGACCCGCCCGACTTATGAAGCTCCCGATAACCTGTCCAGCCGGCCCGTCTACAGCATCTCCGGCTATCCGACCATCAAGATGGCAAACAGCATTCCATAAAAAAGGAAAATCCGAACCTCAGAAGGCAGGCCAGGCCGTTGCCTTCCGAGGAACTCTTTTCAGAGGTACTTGCTGATCTTTGCCACCAGCCCCGGCTTGGGATAGGCGCCCACAATCCGGTCGATGAGCTTGCCGTCCTTGAAGACCATGAGGGTAGGGATGGCCGATATCCTGTATTTGTTGGCGGTCTGCATATTCTCGTCGACATTGAGCTTTCCGAAGACTGCCTTTCCCTTCATCTCCCCGGCCAGTTGCTCTATGATCGGCCCGATCATGCGGCAGGGGCCGCACCACTCCGCCCAGCAGTCCAAAATGAATAGAGGATACTGCGAGACTGCGGCATCAATGGTGGCATCGGTAACCACGACAGGCTTTGCCGGCAGCTCGATTGTCGGCTGTTCAGGCCTGTTCATCTCGGTCTTCATCTTCTCCATTTTCTTCCTCCGAATTTCTTCCAGATCGTCCAAGCTCAATCCTCCAGGCTTTCTTTGGCTTTAACAATTAGAGATTTGAAGTAGCCCAGGTCTACGGGCATGACCTCAAAGGGCAGATTGGTGAAGTCGAAGAACTGTAGCAGCTCTTGCTCACGCCGGGGTGCATCCTTCAGGGTATCCAGATAGACGCAGCCCTTGAAGGAGCCCATCTGCATTCTGGCCTCCTCCGGACCCCAGTTCAGGCGGCGGAATATGTCCCTCCAGGCGTCCAGCCAGCCGGGGGAGAGGTAGAAGTAGAGCCCCTCCTTTGCCTTCGTCTCCATACCCTTTCGGGTGATGAAGGCGTCCACGCAGTTCTGGCTCTCGATAAGAGCGGCATGATAGGGCTTGAGGATCTCGTCGATCTTGGGGTGGCACTGGCCGTATACTACTATCATGCCCTCGCAGCCTTCCGCCCGGCAGCTTTCCAGCTCCGCCTCAAGGGCGCTCTTCAGATCGTCAAAGTCCACATGAAGCCCCGCCCCCAGGTAGCGGGCCAGAAATGAAAAGCCCATCTGCCCCCGCAGGGCTTCGATCTCCTTTTCGAATATGCCGCAGGAAACGATTGCATACATAATTGTTGTTGCCGTGAGACGCGATAGGATATATCTGTGATCCTTGGACCATTATGCATCGCACTTGTATCTGCGATACCTTTATCTACAATTGCCGTAGTTCCCCTTATTCCAAATGTGAGGCTAGATACGTGAAATGGCACTCGATGACATCCGATGAAGTCCTGGCCGGACTGAAGTCAGGACATGGCGGCCTTCTGGCCGGCGATGCGGCGCAAAGGCTGGCCGAACACGGCCCCAATCAACTGGAAAGCCCCTCCAAACCCTCTCCTTTGAGGATATTTCTCAGCAAATTCAAAGATTATATGGTACTGGTACTGATCTTCGCGGCAATCGTCTCTTACATCGCCGGCGAATCCACCAATTCCCTCGTCATTCTGGGAATCGTGATACTGGTCGCCATCATCGGATTTGTGCAGGAGTACAAGGCAGAGAGGGCCATGGAGGCTCTCCGGGAGATGGTGGCCCCTGAAGCGGATGTCCTGCGGGACGGAAAGATGGGCACCATTCCCGCCGCAGAGCTGGTGGCAGGCGACATAATCTTCCTGGAGGCGGGAGACAAAGTGCCGGCTGACGCCCGAATCCTGGAGGAGACCGCCCTGGAGGTGATCGAAGCCTCCCTGACAGGAGAGTCGCTTCCCATCAAAAAGAGCCCGGAGATACTGCCGGAGGAAGCCGCCCTGGCAGACAGGCGAAACATGGTCTTCATGGGCACCATCGTCTCCTATGGCAATTGCCGGGCGGCGGTGACTGCTACCGGCCTCTCCACCGAACTGGGCAGAATCTCCGGCATGATCAAGAACAAGCCCGCCGAACCGCCCCTCCAGATCAAACTGGAAGAGCTCGCCAAGAGACAGGCCTACCTGGTATTCGCCATAGCGGCTACAGTCTTCGTCCTGGACTACAGCCGCGGCTCGCCCATCATGGACTCGCTCATCGCCTCCATCGCCCTCGCCGTAGCCGGCGTCCCCGAAGCCCTGCCTTTCATCGTCACATTGGCTTTAGCCTTCGGAACCCAGGCCATGGCTAAAAAGAATGCCATCATCAGACGCCTGCCGGCGGTGGAGACGCTGGGGTCGACGACAGTGATCTGCACAGACAAGACCGGCACCCTCACCACCGGGGAGATGACTGTGCGGGAGATTTACACCCACAGGAAGATCGATGTGAACGGATCCGGCTACAGCCCGGAGGGCTCCTTTTCAGCAGGAGGAAAGACCGTCGATGCCGGGGATGAGGATCTGGTCCGATTGCTCAGGATCGGGGCTCTCGTCAACAACGCCGGCCTGGAGAAGGCCAACGGCGGCTGGCGCATTGTGGGCGACCCCACCGAAGGGGCCCTCATCGTGGCCGCGGAGAAGGCTGGCATTCTCAAAGGCATACAGGAGAGGCGCACCAGACTGGCCGAGCATCCCTTCGACTCCGATCGGAGAAGGATGACAGTGGTTGATGAGATCGAAGGCCAGGGCAGGAGGGTGTCCATGAAGGGCGCTCCGGAGGCGGTACTGAGCCGCTGCACCCGCATAGCCGCTGCCGGCGGAGGAGTTGTGCCCCTGACCGAGAAGGATAGAAGAGACATATCCGCTCTGGCCGACGGCATGGCCAATCGCGCCCTGCGGGTTTTAGCCTTTGCCGAAAAGCCCCTCTCTGCCGGAAAGCAAGAGGTTGAAGATGTCGAATCGGACCTCATCTTTGCTGGCCTGGCTGGAATGATGGACCCGCCCCGAAAAGAGGTTATGTCTGCCATATCCGTCAGCAAGGGTGCCGGCATTCGCACCGTCATGATCACGGGCGACCACCGCCTCACCGCCCGGGCCATCGGCAGGGAGCTGCAGATCGGCAACGGCGATGTCATCGAGGGAATCGAGCTGGACGGCATGAGCGAGGAGGAGCTGGCCGACCGGATAGAGCAGGTCTCGGTCTTTGCCAGGGTCACAGCCGAGCACAAGGTGCGCATCGTCGAAGCCCTGCGCCGGAAAGGCAATATCGTGGCCATGACCGGAGACGGGGTAAACGATGCTCCCGCCCTCAAGGCAGCGGACATCGGCATCGCCATGGGAAAGACGGGCACCGAAGTCACCAAAGAGGCATCGGATATGGTCATTGCCGATGATAACTTCGCAACCATTGTGGGGGCTGTGGAGGAGGGCCGCAGGATTTTCGACAACATAAGAAAGGGAGCGTCTTACCTTCTGGCCGTCAGCTTCGCCGAATTGGCCACCATCTTCGTCGCCGTCCTCCTTGGCTATCCCATACCCCTCCTGGCCGCCCAGATACTCTGGATAAATGTGGTGGCCGAGGAGTTTCCGGCCATCGGCCTGGCCCTCGAGCCGGCTCATGCTGAAACCATGAAGAAGGCCCCCCGCGATCCCAGGGAGCCCATGCCCTCCAGGAGCCTGATGGTCTATACCCTGGCCATAGCGGCTGTGATTGTGGCCGGCACCCTGGGATTGTATGTCCACTCAATTCAGATGGGGGAAGAGACAGGCTACGCCCGGACGGTGGCCTTCGTGGCCCTGGGCTTCTTTACAGTGTACAACGCCTACAGCAGCCGGTCTCTCCAGGAGTCTGTATTCAGGATGAATCCCCTGGGCAACAGGACACTTCTGCTGGGAATTGCCGCATCGATCAGCGCTATCCTGGCTGTAGTATACATTCCCTTCATGCAGTCCATATTCCAGACGGAGCCGCTGTCATCCGCAAGCTGGGCACTTGTGCTGGGAGTGGGCCTGATGGTGGTGGTGGCGGCAGAGGTCATGAAGAAGCTACTGCCGGGATTGAAATGATTTGATTAGGAGGGAGGCAAAAGTCTTCTTTTTTTAGGAGGAAAAATAATGGTCGCAGACCTTTGCCAGACCTATCTCGGCAATCGACGTATTTAAGCTTTTCGTCCGGTGATCAGAGATTGGATTTTTGCCGGGTCCAGTGATTTGGAGAGGGAATCGCCTTTGTCCTGGCGCATCAACTGATATGCGATCTCCGGATCTATGTTGTACCTCTCCAGATACTCCTCTCTGCTGAGGTTGCCGCCTATGCTGGAGACATAGAGGGGGCTTCCCACAACCGGAGAGATCTTTCCCACAGGCAGTACCCATTGAAAGCCCAAAGGCAGATCGCAAAGCCAGTCCGCCTGGCTGTAATCCGGGTCCAACAGCGCCTCTTTCTCTTTTTCATTCACTGAGCCGCAATTTTTGCAAATGAACTTTATCTTCATAATCTTCGCCTCATCCATCTCATGGAGATAGGTTATTAGATTACAGTATATATAATTTACTAAACAAATGTATTGTCCAAACCTTTTTGATCCAAAGAAGCATATGATATGTATGGGGGAACCTTATGAGAAGAAACACAATGCTCTCGCTAATTATCATCGGCCTCGGATCGGTGCTCATAGCTGCTACTGCCGCCCTGAGCGACTATCAGCAGGGCGTCTTGGACGGCCTGAACCGGGGGTGGTTCATGGCCCAGAAATACGACCAGGCCCTGGAAGGAGACGCGACTCTTTATAATCAGGCCGTCCCGGATTATAACTCCTGGATCCAGTCCATCTTCGGAAACAATGAGTCTCTGCTTCTCAAGCCCTTCACGCCATCGGCCAGTCCAGCTCTCTATGCCATAAGCCGGACGGTCGCGCCGGTGCACAGCATCGATGCAAGCTGGAACCAATCACAATCGCTGCTGGAAGAGCCGGATGCCAGCGGACTGATCAGAGGAGTGCCGGCGGAGAGCTATTACTCCATAGGCCCGGCCCTGGCCGACTTTTAAGACTGCTGAGAGGGCTCCAGAGGGACTCCAGAGAGGCTACAGAGAGACTCATGAGGGGACTCGATTCAAAGACGGATTACATTTATATCTGGAAAAGCCGTTTGATGTCTGTGCACTGGAATTGATGCGGATGAGGCAGAATAGATGAGATGGATGCTCTTTGCGACTATGATTATCATGACGGTGCTGGCTGCCCAGCTATTCTTTGCAGCCGCTGCAGACGGCACTGAGTCGAGTAGCGATAGGCTGGCCCAGAACTTCACAGAGCACTCCTGGGTGTTTGTGAACGGCTACATGGAGGAGTCCAGAATCCTTCAGACCCAGACCGGCTATGGCGGCCAGAAGATAGTCCTGGGGACCAGCGGCAGTGGAATTGCCACCCGGACCATCGACTCACAGGTTTATCGCGACAACGATATGGATGAGGCATCGCTCACCATCTCCTCAAATTACGACTACCATCCCTATGTGCCCCCGCTCACCCAGAGCGACCTGAAGAACGCCCTATGCGCCAAGAACTATGAGGTGGGCTCGGTGATGTCCGAGACCTATTACATAGACAAAGACCTCATAAAAGACACCAAGATCTACCAGAATGACAGCTTCTCCATATACGAGGTCAGCTCCGAGGTGCAGGGAACAGCCAGGATCGGCCAGAGGGTGCAGAAGAATGCCAAGACTGTGCCGTCCCTAATGATGAGCGGAACTTACATGGGATACGCCCAGATCAGGTCGGAGACCGTGGTGGGAGATACATCTGTGCTCAATCTGCCCTGCCCATGAGGCCAGACCGTAAGGCCTGCCCCTAAGGCCGCACTTTGCCCCGGTCAGGCCGAGGCTCCTCGCTATTTTGTGTGGCCATCCACAGTTCGTTGTATTGTTGGCTCTCTCTGTGCGTGCTCTGTGTCCTCTGTGTCTCTATGGTGAAAAACGTCGTTAGCCACTGGTTACAACCATTTGCCAACGTACTGCCACCACAGAGGCACTAGAAGCGCACAGAGGACTCACAGAGACGGAAGTTCAATTACCCACATGAAATAGCGAGTAGCCCATAAACAAAAGCAGAGGTCAGATTTGACCTTCCTGGATTTGACATTGGCCCAAAAGAGCTTCTGCCCTCTGGTGGGCCCCGCCTGCCGCCGCCTTCATTTCAGAAAGCTCTCCGGCGTAGTGCAGGTGGCTGGCACAGCGGCAATCGGTGCATCCGAAGCCCGGCACTGCTCTCATCTCTCTGCCGATGTCGGACGCTATGCGGCACTCCAGATCCAGAGCCGTCAGGGTGATATAGACCTCCAGGACGCCGGCCCAGGGCAGCAGATAGTCGATATGCCAGCGCCTTGTCTTCTTCTGGCCGCGGGAGAGCATGATGTGCCTGTCGATTCGCTTCAGGCCGCCAGGACCGCGCGCCGAGCCGGTATAGCAGTAATAGCCGGCGGGATAGTCCTCCAATCCCAGGGAGCCGACCTTTATCCTCCGGGGCTGGGGCAGGCTGAGCAGGAGGGTGTAGATGCCAGGCTCGCTTATCCGGGGCAGCGACTCCGGGGAGACGAGAATATGCATTGCTCTGCATGTCCATCCAAGCTTCTATAAGATGATGGCGAACGTGGAGGCATCGTCTAGATGCCATACGAGCCATATATCAAAGCAATACTTTTCTATAATGAGCAAGTATGAGGCTGTGGGTGAAATTAAGTGAAGTCCTTATTAGCAGCAACTGTGGTGCTGATGCTCTCCGCAGTGGCCGTGACCATGGCCGCCCCGGAGAGCCAGCAGCTCGGACCTTTTGCCGTATCATTTGATATGAATACAGACCTGCCCCATCAGATGGTGACCGCAGAGCCGATTGAGGCTCCCACAGCCAACATCTACAGCATGCAGATCGCTACCGACAACAGCACCAAGGCCATAATCACAGTCAGCGAGTATAACAGTCCTATCGATTCGACTCTGGGATTGTACAAGCAGATCTCGGCCATGAGCATGGCATTGATTTATTTCAACACAACCGATGTGCAGGATAGAGCCTTTGACGGAAAGGAGGGCTTCCTGCTGGTCTGCGAGCCGTCCCAGTTCAACACCGCCGCCCCTGCCGGCGCTAAGCTCTACAATGCCATGTACTGGCTGGACAGCGTTGGATGCGAGTGCGGGCCGGTATCTGTGGGCACAACCAGTGTGGACATAACCTCATCCTATCCCCAGGATGTAACCGAGAGCCTGCTCTCCAGCCTCAAGATAGAGAAAGGCCAGGCTGCAACTACATCCACTCCATCCGGCCAGATCCTGCCTCCGGGATGAGCGGCAGAGAACCGGTTTACTCTTTTCTTTTTTTTGTAAATTTCGGACCCGACAAATCCAATAGATCCGGCGGCTTCGAGCCATTCTCCGGGCATTGCCGATGCAAATGCCGGCAAAGTACTTATTCCAGGAGCAATTACAGCAAATGCCCGAAAAGAATGGGTATGGGACTCATTGCTACCGGGCAGGGCTGAAGCCTAAAATCATATTTGAGCGGGGTTTGCCAAGCTGGCCAAAGGCGCAGGACTTAAGATCCTGTCTCGCAGGAGTTCGCGGGTTCGAATCCCGTACCCCGCAC
>DAOPZB010000042.1:0-11357 GCA_035353195.1 Methanothrix sp.
AACAAAACCACAGAGGCACAGAGGCACAGAGATGAGAATAAACCTGTTAGACAGATTAACTCAGTTTAGCCACAGAAATAGCGAAGAAACCTCAATTGCCTACATGAAATAGCGAAGAGCCCAGTTGGTGATCCTCAGCGCCTCATCAGCCGGATGTGCAGCCGGTCCGAGTAGTTGACGCCCAGGGATAGTGCCAGGTCCCAGGCCTCTTTTGCCCCCTGCATATCCTGCTCTGCCCCGTAAGCCATTATCCAGATCCTCTCCTTTGCCAGAGGGTGGCCGGAAATCATCTGCTCGATGAGCGGTGCCGTCCAGCACCAGGGCTCTTTGCCCAGGACGAATTTGAGGTGAACATTCTCTCTTGCCGCCCAGTATTCCAGATGAAAGTTCGATCCCCGCTTTGGGCTGACCACTGCGTAATGAACCTTTTTCAAGACCTCTTCGCCAATGGGATTGGTGCCGTTGGTCTCAATGTCAACCTCCTTTTTCCGAGAATGGAGCAGAGAGATCAATTGGGAGAGTTCGTCCATCTGCAGGGTGGGCTCTCCACCGGTGATCACCGCTCTGTGGCCTTTTACGCCCTCGATAACCTCGCTCAAAGAAAGCTCGCGTCCCGGCTGAAGGTCTGTGTCGCAGCCCTTGCAGCGGAGATTGCACCCGGCCAGCCTCACAAATGTGGCCGGCCGTCCCATAGCCGGGCCTTCCCCCTGAATGGAGAAAAAGATCTCAATCAACTGCATCCGGCTGATCTCCTCTCACCTGAGATAAATGCTCTTGCATATCTCCCATTTCAAATATCTCTTTTCGACCATAAAGCATATAAATCATAAATGTTAACTATTTTACATTATAGTTCTAAAGCCTGAAAAGAGTCTGGAGGAAAGTATGATAAAGATTGGAATTGAGGCCAGTCGAAAAAAGCTTCTCTGCGACCTCATCGAGCACCCGGCAAGGTACTTTTTCATACTGGCGATGGACGGAAATGCCTCACTATGCATTCGAACCTGTGACTCTCAAGGAGAAGACATTCAAGCGCATGTGATCGACGGCCTGTGTCTAAGAGAGGATGGAAACCTGCACTCGGTATTCGAAGACGGCATCAATGATGCCATCTTAGAGATGCATCAATGGAAGAGACACTCATGTCAGGGAGACGAATATCCCATCTCCACTCAACTTATGCACATCATATCGCAAATGCCGGATCTCGCGAATTGGATCGTCTCATCTATTCTCGCCAATGGCAAGAACCTGGTCATCTGTCCTTTTCGAGCGTAAATATCTTTGCAGATAAAATTACATCTCAGACAATTGGCTGTTGATCTGCTTGAAATTGTCGAGCATGGTCATACCTCTATCAGTAGTCTCATAGAGGACGGTTTTTCCCTCTTTGACCTCAATCAGATCGTTTTTTACCAGTAGATCTATATAAGGATCCACTGTTCTGAAATTGAGATTGGCCTGATAGACTATCCTGGTTTTATTGGCACCATTTTGACAGATATCCAATATCCTGGAGATTATGACATGCTTGCTTCTTTTCATCATTTCCTTCGCCTCTTTGCATCTTCAGGTCGGCCTGTTATACTTTTTTTAAGCTTCAGATTATAAATAAGATCGCCTGAGCATTAAAGCTTTAGCTAATCAGATCTCCGGATTCAAGTTAATGATCTATAATTATGATCTTTATTAAAATAATTCGCAACGGAGCACATTTATTATTTATGATAACTGAGTATTGAGATTCAACTTCGTACATTGTGAATATTTCTATCAATTTTTATATTCTTTATTAAATTTTTTAAAACAACCCCCAAAGTCTGACTTGAATAACTATTAATAGATCGAGGATAAAATTACCTTTTGGAGAAGGACGACGCGACGGCAGTAAGGAAATATAATCACATTGGAGATATCAGGACGGCAGAGAAATGAAGATCATATCTTACGGGGAATTTCCCAGGTTGATTTTGTGCATTGCTGTCTGTCAGATGGCGGGAATCGTCGGCTCCATATTTACAGCCGAATCGGTGACCACCTGGTATATCACCCTCGAAAAACCCGGATTCGCTCCACCCGGATGGGTCATATCCGCGGTTTGGATATCCCTTTATACCCTGATGGGCGTGTCTCTTTTTTTGATCTGGCGGCAGGATTGGGGATCGGATAGGGAAAAAGAGGGCAATAAAAGAATAGCCATAGCGGCATTCGCCCTTCAGCTTCTGGTGAATGCCGCATGGTCCTGGGCGTTCTTTGGGCTGCAGTCTCCTCCCGCAGGATTTGCGACTATAATAAT
Organism: Methanothrix sp.; assembly: GCA_035353195.1. Taxonomy (GTDB): domain Archaea; phylum Halobacteriota; class Methanosarcinia; order Methanotrichales; family Methanotrichaceae; genus Methanothrix. Next base: position 2,297 of record DAOPZB010000042.1, read on the forward strand.
ACTGTGGCTTCTCATATTGTTCACTGCCCGGCTGTTTTGGCCCATCAGCCGGCCTGCTGCATGGCTATTGTTTCCCTATATCCTCTGGGTCAGCTTTGCCGCTTTTCTCAATTTTTCGCTCTGGAGGCTCAACCCATGAGGAAGGGCCCGTCAATGATATCCTGCCTTATGCTTCTCCTGCTTCTCCTGCTCACCAGCGCCTGCCTGGCAGCCTCTCCGTCGATCAGAACCGAGATGTCCAATGCCGGCTCAACAATGATGGCCCACTCCGCCTCAACAGATCAGAGCCTAACAACTAGTGCGGAGTATGAAGCCTCCTCCACCAGCAGCATGGGTGGCATGGGAGATACTCAGTCTTCCGCATCGTCGAAGTCGGTGATGCAGATAGATGAATCGATTGTCTCGGGAAGGGCCACTTTCAGCGTCATATCTGGAGGGGGAGGCTCCGGCACTGCCGGAGGCGGCAGGGGAGAGAGCGCCTGGAAGAGTCCAAAGATAGAGATCGAGGAAGAGTACATTGGAACATATCACATTTCCAAGAGCTTTGCCGTCAATGAAAGCCATGTCCTCCGGAGGGATTTCGACGGGTGGTTGAATTTCTGGATGCTCCCCAATAGCAGCCATCCGGCCATCTCCGGCCTATTCAATCTCACCGGCAATGCCAGTAGAAGCCTCCCTGATGCAGAGGAGGTCTTCGGCAACCGGAGGTGACGATCCATGATTATCGAGAGAATTGTTTCAGAAGGGCTTGCCCATTACTCCTACCTGATTGGCGATCGGAGCGAGGCAATTGTTATCGATCCCAGAAGGGATGTGGACATCTATCTGAAGACCGCCGCCCAGGCGGATATGAGGATCTCTCACATCCTGGAGACGCATCGAAATGAGGACTACTTCGTGGGCTCCATGGAGCTGGCCGGCCGGACGGGCGGCCAGGTCTGGCATGCCGATTCTCAGTGGGACTACCAATACGGGAAGCCTGCCGCTCACGGACAGAGATGGAAGGCGGGCAGGCTGGAGGTAGAAGCCCTGGCCACGCCGGGCCATACTCCCGGCAGCTTCAGCTACCTATTGCGGGATCCGGCCGGCTTTCCCTGGATGCTCTTCTCAGGAGACGCCCTCTTTGCGGGAGATGTGGGCCGAATCGACCTCCTGGGACCGGATAAGGCCCCGGAGATGGCCGGGCGGCTATTCGAGAGCATCTTCGAGCGGATCCTGCCCCTGGGCGATGACGTCATCCTCTGCCCGGCACATGGATCGGGCTCGGTCTGTGCAGAAGCCATAGCCGAGAGGCTCTGGACCACCATTGGCCTGGAAAGAAAGCACAACCCCAGGCTCAAGGCTTCCGGCAAAGAGGATTTTGTCTCCACGCTCCTGGCCAGCCGCCCGGACCGACCGCCCTACTTCCGGCGCATGGAGAGGGTCAACTTAGAGGGCAGGCCTCCTATGTCAGCAGCCACCTGTCCCCAGCCGCTGGATGCGAAAAACTTCCTTTCCCTGGTGGAGAGAGAGGATGCCCAGATCATCGATCTGCGGCAGGAGACCGCCTATTCATCCGCCCACATTCCCGGCTCTCAGTTCATATGGCTGGACGGCCTGGCCGGCTTTGCCGGGTGGTTCGCCGGATACGATCGTCCCATTGTCCTGGTGGGAGGCAACCGTGGCGACATAGAAAAGGCGAAAGTCATTCTGCAGCGCATGGGATTCGACAGCATTCCCGGCTATCTGGCGGGGGGGATGCTGAGCTGGCATATGGCAGCAATGAAGTCTGAGTCGCTCAAGACCGTCACCGTGCAGGAGATCTGCCGGCTGCTGGACGGAGGAGGAGCATCCGGAGCGGCAGGGGGCAGCAATGCAGTGATCCTGGATGTGAGGTCTGCCGGCGAACTGGAAAAGGACGGCAGGATTATGGGAGCGCAGCATATTCACATCACCGAAATCTCCGCCCGGAAGGGCGAAGTTCCCAGGGACCGGAGAGTCTACATCTTCTGCGGAAGCGGCCTGAGGTCAATGGTGACCGCCAGCTTCCTCAAGGCGCAGGGCTGGACGGACCTGGCTGTGATTTTGGGGGGCATGGCAGGATGGAGGTCAAGGAAGTGTCCCATCAAGAAGAGCCTTGAGAAACGATCAAGGGTTTTGATTAACAAATAGCTTACGAATAATAACCACAAAGAACCCAAAGCGCACAAAGAGCTCACAAAGATGACATTTCGTACCACACAAAACAGCAGGAGCCAAAAAAAATTGAGCAAAAGGCCCCCGGGTAGCTTTTCTTCCGTCTCAAGACATGGATAGCCTTATGGGCACCAAGACCCGATCAATTACATAGACGATGCCGTTGTTGAACCTCTCCGACTTCAGGACGTAAGCTCCGCCCACCAGGCCGGCCTGGGGATCGACAGCCAGAGAGTCGCCCAGCATGGTCTTGACCGAGTTGGTCTCAGTCATGTTGGTCAGGCCTGCAGCGTCCACCACATGGTAAGATAGCAGGCTCGCCATTCCGCCCTCTTGCTTGTTTACGGCATCGATGGTGGCTTTCTCGCTTTCAAACGCCTCATCGCTGGGAGCGAAGACCGTAAAGGGCCCGCCCGCCAGACCGCCAATTCCCATCAGGCCCTGGCCGTTTAAAGTCCCGGCCAGGCCGGCGGCATCGACTGCATCTGCGAACTTGCCGGCGCCCAGGTTTCGGGCGGCTTCAACCACGCCCAGGCTTGAGCCGGTCTCCGGGAGCAGGAGGGAATCGACCACATAGATGATGCCGCCCTGGTAGCTCTCTTTCTCTGTCGCAGAGGCACCATTCACCTTGAGGCCTTCTGCGTTTTCTATGGTCAGATTCTCGCCCTGCAGAGTTCTGGCCGAAGAGACCTCGGAGATATCCCCAAAGCTGCCATCGTTCCAGACCACATGATGTTCGAGAATTCTCGCCAGCTCCGTCGCATTCTCTAAAGCAGCGTTCATATCCAGACCGGATGCTGCAATTGCCTCATCGCTCGGCGCGAAGATCACAAAAGACCCGGCTCCAAGGATCAGAACGCCCTGATTGTTCAACAGGTCGGACAGGCCCGCGCCCTGCACTGCGCTCGAAAATTCGCCGACTCCCAGCGTTCCTGCTGCATCTGTGAAGCTCAGGTCGGCAGCATTGCCGCTCTGCCCGCCCTGCTCATCCTGAGCCAGGGCGGCTCCCGCGCAGAGCAGGGCTGCTGTCAATAATAGTACCGGCAAAATGCCACTTTTAACAAACATCACACCAACCTCCACTCATTCATTGAGAGGGAGATGGTCGGGCTAAAAGATAAATCTATCTTTTGAAGTAAGTGAGAAATGCGTAATCTTTTTAAGAATGATGAATAAGTACTGATGATAACTGGTGGTGCGATGCGAAGAGAAATGGTGACATTGATCTGCTCTGTTCTGGGAGTCCTCAGCGTCTTGGGCCTTCTGGGTCAGGCGGGAGCAATTCCGGACCAGCAGATCCAGAGCCAGAGCGGATCGATGGAGAGCACGGGAGTGCGCATAGGAGAGCACATACTAGAGGACACGAGAGAGAACGTGAGTGCCCAAATAACCGAACGCACAAATCTCAGCCACCAGAATCTGACCGGGGCGAATCTCTCAGGGGCAAAGCTGCTTTTGTCCGACCTCTCATATTCCATTCTCTGCTCAGCAGATCTCTCTTTATCAGATTTGAGGAATTGCATCCTGCAAGAGGCCAACCTGACCGGCGCCTCCCTTGCAGGCTGCGACCTGACGGGAGCAGATCTTAGCAGATCAATCCTGCTTCGGGCAAATCTTAGCGGCTCTGACCTGACAAGGGCCAGCCTGGAGAATGCCCGCCTGGCGGGGGCAGACCTCTCCGGGGCAAACCTGCATCTAGCGCTCTTCGATCACGCCGATCTGGCCGACAGCAATCTCACGGGAGCCGACCTCTCGCAATCAAGCTTCTCGGAATCGAACATCTCCGGCTCCTCTCTGGCGTTAGCCGACCTCTATCGCACCGACCTTTCCGGGGCCGATCTCTCCCGTTCGGATCTGAGCGGGGCGGAGCTGGATGAGACTGAGCTGGACGGCGTGAACCTCTCAGGGGCCCGCCTGGTGGGAGCGACTCTGGAAAAGGCTACGGTTGATCGGAGAAGTCCCGATTTCACAGGCGCCGACCTGACGGACGCCAAGCTCTCCTACACCGATCTCACCGGGTCCAAGATGCGCGGCGCATATCTCGTCGAAGCCTACGTGGTCGGGTCGAGATTCAACCTGGCCGACCTGTCGGACAGCTACCTCTCCGGGGGGCAGTTTTCCAGGTCTGAGTTTTACGGCGCCAATCTGAGCGGATCGGATCTGAGCAGATGCGATCTCACCCGGGCAGTGATGGGCAGGGCGAACCTCTCCGGGGCAGATCTGGAGGGATCCGACCTTTCTTACGCCGATTTGAGCGCAGCAGACCTGCGCGGGGCTCTTCTTACCAGAGCAACATTTGCATTTGTCAACCTGGAGGGTGCGGATCTGTCAGGCGCTGATCTGCGAAATGTCAGGCTCGACTGTATCCAACTGGTCAGAACCAGATTGAACAGGGCGATAATGGATCGGATTAACATCACCGACGTCACACTGCATGAGACGGAGATGGCTGGAGCGAGCCTCAAGTATGTGAGCTTTTGCGACGTGACCATGAATGAGGTCAATTTATCGGGCGCAAATCTGGAGGGGGCGGTCTTCACTTCGGTCTTCATGAAGGACGTCGACCTGAGCGGGGCAATTCTCAGGGGGATCAGGTACGACAATGCCAGTTTATGCGCCCTCTCCCACAGCAATTTGCAGGGAGCTATCATCAGTCCGGACCTGAAGGCCGATTTGAAGAGAGGCAGAGAAATGTGCCTGGCCGGGTGACCTGCAATGAGCCGGGCGGGCAGATCGATATTCTTTCTATTTCTTCTTTTGAGCCTCTCTGGGAGCAGCAGCCAGGCATTGGACATAAACGGACTCTGGGCATTGGTTGCCAGCTACGAATATGTCGGAATCGGCGAGAGCGACCTGGCGACATTTCTGATCAGCCACGGATACGATGCCAGGCCCAATCAGTCCTGGGTGGAGGTCGGTCTGCCGGACAGGACAGTCTATTTGACGCCCAACGGCGGCGCTAAAGGCCTGGCGGATATGTGGATGCATCCTCCGGAGGAAAATCGCACTCCCTTGCGGGTGGTTGCTCCGGATGCCATCAGGAAGGACGTGGTTTTGCAGGAGTCTCATGATTCCGGGCTGTATGGCGATTTGAGCCGCGTTGCCGTTTTTCCGGTGAAGCCCCTGGGAATGTGCTTTGAAGGTGCGGAGCAGCTTTTCAAGCTCTATAACCAGTCAGGCTATCACCCGGTTTACCTTTATGATACCCAGGACGAAGATTCGCAGGGGCATATCTGGGTGGCGATCCAGGACGAAAAACAAAATGACTCCTGGAAGGCTGTGGACAGCTATTTCGGGGTGATGAGCGGCGACGAATACTACTACAGGGCAGATTACAGCTTCCCGGATTTCAAGTATCTGGATATGGTTACGCCGAAGTGGAGGGTGGGTTAGTGGAGGCTAGAACGCCAGAAGGCTAAACATACTTTTCCGGGTTGGCATCGAAGGCCTTCTTGCAGCCCGGTGCGCAGAAGTAGTAGGTCTTTCCTCTGTATTCGCTCTTCAGCCTGGCCGTCTTCTCATCAACGGTCATCTTGCATATCGGATCTATTGCCATGATCGGGAGACTCCTTTGGTGTTTTAGCTGTTTTAGCTATTCCTGACATTACTATGCAGCGCCGCAGGTATATATCTTTTGAGCAGCAGCGAGAGGGATATCACCGTCACTGAGCTGGCCGCCATGACCAGTCCGGCCAGCTCCGGCCGGAAGGTTATGCCGTAGAGGGGATAGAGAGCCCCCGCCGCCACCGGCACCAGTGCGGCGTTGTAAGCAAAGGCCCAGAAGATGTTCAGCTTGACTCTGGATATCACCTTGCGGGAGAGCTGTATGGCCGCCACGGCGTCCAGCAGGTCGTCTTTCATGAGCACAATCTCACCGGTCTCGATGGCCACGTCCGTGCCGCTGCCGATGGCTATTCCCACATCTGCCTGGGCCAGGGCCGGGGCGTCGTTGATGCCGTCTCCCACAAAGGCCACCCGCAGGCCCTCCTGCTGAAGCCTTTTGACCTCTCCGGACTTGTCCTCCGGCAGTACCTGGGCCATGACGCGGTCGATGCCCAACTGCCCGGCCACGGCTCTCGCGCTGGCGGCGTTGTCTCCGGTGATCATGGCCACGGACAGGCCCATCTTCTTGAGCAGGGAGACGGCCTTTTCTGCCGAGGGCTTCAGTTGGTCGGAGATGGCGATTACCCCCCAGGCCAGGCCGTCCAGGGCGACCAGCATGGCCGTCTTTCCCTGCTCCTCAAAGGCCTGCCCTCTGCTGAGAATCTCCGGAGGGATATCTATGCCCATTTCCGAGAAGAGCATCCTGTTTCCGGCGATAACTCTCCGCCCTTCCACGACGGCCATGACGCCCTTGCCCGGCCAGGCCTGGAAATCGGCTGCCTGGCTGACGGCCAGCCCCTTTTCTTCTGCGGCTCGCACCACCGCCTCCGCCAGGGGATGCTCGGAGGGCTTCTCAGCGGCGGCAGCCAGGCGGAGCATCTGATCTTCATCCAGGAGGGCGAAGAGGTCGGTCACATCCGGCCGGCCTGCGGTGAGGGTGCCCGTCTTGTCGAAGGCCACCACATTCAGCTTCTCCGAGGCCTCCAGGGCTTCGCCGCTCTTGATGAGGATTCCCAGCTCCGCGCCCCGGCCGATGCCCACGGTTATGGCCGTGGGCGTGGCCAGGCCCAGGGCACAGGGGCAGGCCACCACCAGTACCGATATGAGCGCCGTCACCGAAAAGAGCAGGGTATTATGGGCCACAAAGTACCAGTAGACGAATGATGCGGCGGCGATGGTCAGTATGGTGGGGATGAAGTAGGAGACCGCCCGGTCGGCGATCCTCTGCACCGGCGGCCGGCTGCCCTGCGCCTCTTCGACCAGCGATATGATCCTGGCCAGGACTGTCTCCCGGCCAACCCGGGTGGCGGAGAATTGCAGGGAGCCGTTCTTGTTCACCGTCCCGCCCACCACGGGGCTGCCCTGCACCTTCAGGACGGCAATGCTCTCTCCGGTGATCATGGACTCGTCCACGTAGCTCTCTCCGGACAGGACTATGCCGTCTGCTGCGATCCTCTCTCCCGGCCTGACGATGAGAACGTCTCCGGCCAGAACCTCCTCCACCAAGACCTCCACCTCCCGACCGTCTTTGAGGATGGTGGCCTTGCGGGGCTGCAGGCCGACGAGTTTCCGGATGGCTTCCGAGGTCCTGCCCTTGGCTCCCGCCTCCAGGTAGCGGCCCAATGTGAGGAAGGCAGCAAGCATCACCGCTGTCTCGTAGAACATGAAGTCGGGGGTGAGGATGATGCCCAAGGTGCCAAGGATGCTGGAGCCGTAGGCCACGCCGATGCCCATGCCGTACATCACATCCATGTCCAGGCTCCTGTTCTTCAGAGCCCGGAGAGCTGCCCGAAATATGGGCAGGCTGACGTAGACGAACACCGGCAAAGAGAGCACGAGCATGAGCAGGCCCATGAAATTGGGTACGGCCATGATGATATGCATGGGCAGCAGCTCATGCACCGGCAGGTACATGAGGGCCATGAGAAAGATGCTGGCGGCAAAGCCGGCGATGATGCGCCGCTTCCTCGCTCCCTGCTCTCTCTCCATGACCTCCTTCTCCCGGTCGGCCAGCGCCTCCTCTCCCGCCAGGCCCAGGTACTGGTAGCCGGTGTCTAAAACGGCCTTCTTCATGTCCTCCAGGCTCACCATGCGGGGATTGTATGTGACGTAGGCCTTCTCGGCGGCCAGGTTCAACCGGACGTCGGCCACGCCGTCCAGCTTCTTGAGGGCCTCTTCCAGCGCAGCCACGCACATGGCGCAGACCATGCCGCCGATGCGCAGCACCGCCTTTTCGTCGATCACATCGTAGCCCGCATCCCGGACGGCCTTCTCCAGGTCGAAGAGGCGCAGCTTCTCCGGGTCATAGAGAACGGTCGCCGTCTCCGATCCCAGGTTGACGGAGGCCTCGGCTACCCCATCCAGGCCCTGTAGCGACCTTTCAATGGCTGCCGAGCAGGCGGCGCAGACCATTCCTGAAACCCGCAGCTCGGCTCTTTTGTTTGCTGGCATAATCCCTCAATCGCTTTGTGCCTCTGTGTATCTGTGGTTTTGTTTCGAAAGTAGCTGCATTTGGAGCAAACGGACTGAACCACAGAGGCACAGAGACGCAGAGGACAATGATGTTTTTTTTCCTCAGATAGATTGAAGAGGCAATGATCGATCCTAAATAAACCTCTCAAATCTCTCCTTTCCCACCTTGCAGATCGGGCAGATCTCCGGCGGAGCATTTCGGGCGCAGAGGTAGCCGCAGACGGTACACCTCCAGACCGGCAGAGATAGCTTGAAGGCTGCCTTGGCGATATCCGCTCCCAACGCCTCGCCCTGGGCGGAGGCCTTCTGCTGCTTTGCCTTCTTCAGCCGCTCCCTCTCTTCCTGGACAGGCCTCCTCTCCGGGATGGACGACAGCTCCTTTTTCCCAGATAATACGGCTTTAGAGACGTAAAGGGCGCAGTAGCAGGCCCCGAATTCGGTTATGTCCTCGTCTCGGTAGTCGCAGGGGCAGATGAGGTCGATGTCCTCCTCCTTTACGCCGGAGGCCAGGCGGCAGGGGCAGGCCCGGTAGCCGTAGCGCTTCTCGTTGACCAGCAGCCCCTTGACCAGCCCGCTGACGAAATCCCGGTCTGAATTGAGGTTGTATCCCCCGGCTTTGGCGTCCTTCTCCAGGCGGAAATATTGGCCGTCCACCTCAGACGCGCCCGGCTCGTAGTCCTCAGTCATTTTCCTATCGCCTCCCGAATCTCCTTTTCCTTCAGGCCCACGATGCCCTTCTCGCCGACCACCAGAGTCGGAAAGGATGTGCTGGGATTGTACTTCTTGACCTCGGCCACGGCCTCGGCCCTCT
>DAOPZB010000043.1:0-11212 GCA_035353195.1 Methanothrix sp.
AAGGGTAATTTGCACGTCTTTTGCTGGAAAAGTTCTTCATCTGATGCGTCAATGGCCCAAACGGAGGGACACTCATAATCATAATAGTCAGGTTCATTTCGCTCCTGGCAGTGCTGGCAATGCTATGCGCCCCCACTGCTTCGGCTGCCGATTTAACTGCTGCCCAGAAGGATTTCCTGAAGGCCGTCATGGACGACCTTCGCAAGATGGGCAAAGGGGATATTGCTGTCAGTTTAAATCAATACATATCAGAGGGACGTGTGGTCTTTACAGAAGGCACGGATGCGTCGGTGGATTGGCATGGGACCGATCCGAACACTCTGGAGATCTCGAAAAAGGCACCTGAGGAGTGGATCGGCCTGAAAAATCTGACAGCCAGGTACCAGGAAAAAGGAAATTCCCAGAAAGTAGTGGAGAAAGACACCGAAGCACAGGTGATGATCAGGAGCGCATCCTTGACCATGATCCATGAGGAGATCCACATGGGTCAGGATTTTCCTCTGCAGATTCCATCGTTTGAAGACCCGGCTTATGAAGAGCAGATCAGCCAGGCCCGCTGGCAGATCAAGGAGGACATGCGGAAGATTCAGGAAATCCTGGACGGCAGGGATAGACTGCCGGGCGACCAGGAGAAGCTGAACGAATTGGTCCAGGATCTGCTGATCAGCCGTCGGGCTTATATGGACATGATCGGCAGCTTCCAGGATGTCATTGATAAGAGCAGGAATTCGTGGCATCCGATAGTCACCGCTGAAAAATTCGAGAACGCCACCTCCGACATGGTAAAACTGACCAAAGAAGCCCAGGATCTGATCAACAGGGCAAAAGCAGGATTTGAAAGCGCTGGCTCATCGGCTGGGCCTTTAGGCAAGATAATAAGCACAAAAGGGGCGTTTGTCAGCATCGGCAATGTCGCCAGTGGGACCGACCTCCTGGGATTTGCCAATTGCCTTTGCAGTTGCGGCTGCTCTCTGGCCGGCTGGGCCTGCGGCAGCGGTGCGGCCTGCGGTTATCTCGGCAGCCCTCTGGGCGACTGCATCTGCGCCGGATTTGGCGAAGGGCATGCACCCATCCCCACCTCCGGAGAGTGCTATGATGACTGCGCCCGGAATTATAATATCACAGGTACAGTGAGCAACAAAAGCCTGCTCTCTCCTGCCATTCCTTCCATCGACAATAGGATTTTTCCAGGCCGACTCATTCAGACCACAGGCGACACGCTGATCCTGGCAGCCGACGGCTCAAAGCTTCTTGCCGGGCCGGGCAGCACCCTAAAATTCACATCCACCAGGAACGGAGAAATCGCTGTTGACCTCTTCAAAGGCACTCTTCGGGTGGCACACGATTCAGGCGGATCGGCAGTATCGACAGGATCGTCAGGATCGATAGGATCGACGGATTCAGCCGGCCGTGTGGAGGGCCTCGCGGTGCAGGTGGCAGGCTTGACGGTGCAGCCATCGGGCACCGAATTTCTCTGCTGGTGGGACGGGTCCAGCGGAATAGTTTCAGTGGCCGACGGCTCAGTGAGCATATCCGCCGAAGCCTCAGTTGGGATGCAGCAGACTCTTTATGCCGGAGAGGAGATGGCACTGCCCCAGGGGACGGTCAGCGATTACCATCCGGCCTCGGACGAAGGCGGACTGGTGGCGGGAATCCCTCTGAGTGATCTGATCCTGGAGGAAGGCCGGCCGGAGCCGTTCGGAGAGTATGATGCCGTCTTCCAGGACGGGGCCATTCCGGAAGGTTGGGTCTGGCAGGACCCCGGATCGGACGCAGAATTGGTAGGCTCGCCGACCGGCGGATTGAAGATCACTGTTCCCGACGGAAACGAGTTCTGGGGCTATCCGGGGGTGACTGCTCTGCAGCGCTCCGATGCTCCCCGGCTGCTGCACAAGGTCACGGGCGACTTCGACTTGCAGGGCCGGGTCTACATTGACACCCAGGCCACCGACCTGGCCACGGTGGAGTTCATCTACTACTCTCCCGGATCTTACATCGGCGAGAAGAGCGGCCTGATGAAGCGGGATCTCCTGGGAGAGCACTACAACCTGCCGGGCGGCGGCTGGCTATTGGCCGGCAGCCTGAACAAACTGCCCGCTTTAGGCAGGCCCTCCGAGGTCACCTACTCGGCCAATTCGGCGGAGCTCTCCAGCGCTCCAAACGCGCCTGATGAGCCTGACAGGCCGGTGTACCTCAAGTTCACCAGGCGGGGCGGTGTCCTGAAGACTTACCATTCCCTGGACGGGGAGAGTTGGACCCTCTCCAGCCGCGAGCATGTCAATATCTCCCAGACCATCTGGGTGGGATGGGTCTTCAAACGAATTGCCTATGACGGCCTGACCGATCGGCCGTCGATTGTCACCCTGGAGGATGTCCGCCTGCTGACCGCCGAATCGGGAAGCCTGCCAATTCCCCAATGGGATGAAATTTTGATCTCCGGCTCCGCCCGGATCGATGAAGGCAGCATCCGCTTAAGCCTGGACGGCTCGGAAAGAGGCACGGCAGCGGTCCAGAAGGGAAAAGCTCTCACAGGAGACTTCCAGGCAACAGTGACCTTCCAGGCGGAGAATACTCCTCCCCAGAGCGGCGAGTCCCGCTACCTTGCCCTGATGGCCTACGGCAGCAGCGGCAAGAATAGAAGCAGCATGGGCTGGATCAGCGACAGCGGCCACGTCTCTCCTCTCTACATCACCGAATTTCTCTCTGAGGGGCAGGCCAGAGGCGACGGCCATGATTACACCGATGATTGGGGCGGCAGGCTTCGCCTGGTCAGGCAGGGGGGCAACATCTCCACATATTTCTGGAAAGAAGGAGATTGGAAGGTGCTGGGCGACTTCCAGAGGGGCTTTTCCGATCCAGTGTACATCGGCCTGGAGGTGTCCAATGAACGTCAGGCAGCTGCCAACGCCAGCATGACCGTCGACTTCACAATAGATGCCGATGAGTTCAACGCTGATGAGATCGATGCTGATGAGATCGATAAAGCAGATGAAATAGAGGGAGATGTCCCATCAGCCCCGGCCTCCCAGGCTGGGGAAGATGCGTCTCCAGTAAAGAGCGATGTTGGATATCCCACAGATTTCGCCTTTGAGAAGTGGGGAGCCTACAGCTCTCTGGAATCCTACGGCAGGAGATATTTTACCGGATACCTGCCGGAGGCCACAGAAGGGATGGATGGCCTGCCAACGCCCCTCCTCTGGGAGAGGTCGAGGGACAAAAGCCTCATGGACCGGGATCTTGCCTGCGAGGTGCTCATCGACCAGGACTCGGAGGGAGCGTTCACCAATAACACGCCCCTCAATCTATCAGATGGCTACCAGCTTCACATCCTGAGCGCTGATGCCGAGAGCGGAAGGGCCTATCTGGAGCTGACCAGATATGGAGAGATCGTTGACAGCAGCACCATAAATGCAGATTTCCGTGCAACTGTGGCGGAAAGCACCTATTGCTACCGGACGGATTTGGGCTCCGCCAGGGATATAGCCGTGATAGCTGTGCATTTCAAGAATGCATTTGAAGCCGGCGTCTATTACGGCACATATGACGGAATATTCCAGATCTCATCGTCTCCCGTAAGGCTGGAGGCTGCTCAATGAAAGCAAGCAGCAACTGGATAAATCCGCACCTGAGAACAGGGCAATCGGTCTTTTTTTTTTGGCTCCTCTCTATTTCCTATGGGTGATGTTGTGGTTCTTTGTCTCTGTGCCTCTCTCGCCTCTGTGGTTGGCCAGGTCGACAATTAAGCCTACTGCTACTGAACAAAACCACAGAGGCACAGAGGCACAGAGATGAGAATGAGCCTGTTACACAGAGCAACTCAGTTTAGCCACCGGAAATAGCAAAAAAATGCCGTCTTTGTGAGTTCTTTGTGCTCTTTGTGTCCTTTGTGGTTATCAGTAGAAAACAGAATGGCCAATTATAATCACGAAGTTTAACCACAAAGAGCACAAAGCTCACAAAGAACGCACAAAGAACGGAGGTTAGGTGCCTCTATTTTCCTACCCCGCCCACCTCCTTCAGTGGATACGCCGCCAGCACCAGCACCTCGGAGGGGGGCAGGATGGAGATATCCACATAAGCCAGGTCTCCGGCCCTCTCTACCTCCACCTTCGATCCAGTGCGATAATTTCCAGTGTACCTCTTCGGTTTTGCTGCCTCCTGAGCCGTGTTCAGCACCACCGCCAAGCTTCCCTTCTCCCCTCTACTCTCCCTGTTCTTCTTCCCGTCCTTCTCTCGGCCTTTCTCCCCGCCCTTTCCTCCGCTCAGCGCAGTGTCCACCAGCACCCTGGCGCTCCTCGGCTCGCTGCCGTGGGAATTGAAGAGGCAGACGACCTCCTCGTCGTCCAGAATGCGGGACCAGGCCACGATCTGCCCGTCTAAAGTATCGTCTCCGGCTTTGTAGCCTGCCCCGTAAAAGGCGAATTCGTCAAGCCCCTTTTCCGGCAGGGACATCTGGCGGAGGTACTGCCTGCCGTGGCGCAGAGCCGGACAGCTCCGGCGCAGGGCGGCCATGGCTGCGATCTTGCGATAGACGGGATGCTTTGCATCAAAGCAATGATGCCCGGCGGTGCCGAAGGGCCCGAAGCCCGGAAGGCTGCTATCCCGTTCCGCTTCAAGGCTCCTGATGCCCGCATAGCTGGGATGCTCCGGCCCGAACATGGCCTCCCGCAGATAGAAGTCCGAACTCCTCCAGCCCGGCAGCCATTTCCATTCCTCCCCCTCCGGCCCGGCCAGGGCCTGCTCAGTGCCGTAGTAAATGCAGGGAATGCCCAAAGTGAAGAGCTGCAGGGCCACCCCGGCGGCCACCTGAGCCTCTGAAGCCGCCTCAGAGGAGAAGCGGATCTTCTCGCCGAAGACGTGATCGTGATCATCCAGAACCGAGACATGCTGATTGCCCAGGTTTCGGTGCGACCCGAAGACCACCTCGGAGTGAAAACCCTTGAAGTACTCTCCGGGATGAATCAGCCCTTTGGCCACGCCTCCCAGCACCTGGCGCATCTCTCCGATGTCCAGAGCGGCATTGAGGTTTCTGTCCAGAGCATCCAGATAGCGAACAGCGGTATAGTCTCCCCCCGCAACTTCTCCCACCAGAAAGAAGTTCTCCTTGCCGATATTGGCGGCAAACTCCTTGATGGTGCCGCAAAAGCTCCTCGCCTGGTCGAAGGATACGTGCTTTAGGGTGTCTATGCGAAAGCCGTCGCAGTCGGTGAGCGCAATCCAGTATTTGTAGCACCTGGCCAGGTCGCTTAAGAGTCGGGTGCTGTCCAGGTTGAAGTCCCTCAGGCTATGAAAATCGGAACGCTTGTGCTCCGCATATCTGTCGTCGATTGAACCGGAGCCGAGATTGCCGTAGCCGGCCCGGGTGTAGCTATCCTCATCCTGCAGCTCTCTGGGCCAGGCTCCGTCTTCGCGGACCTCGATTGCCTGCCTGGCCTGGCCCAGGCCGTCCCTCCAGAATCCGAAACCATGCTTGCCGGAGGTGTACTCCGCCTCGAATACGCCTCCAGGAGTACTGGAGGGATATAGCCAGTTGCACCCGGAATGGTTGAAGATGATGTCCAGAATGATGCGCATCCCCTGCTCATGGGCCAGCTCCACCAGGTCTGCCAGATCCTTGCGGCTGCCCAGCCGCGGGTCCACCTCCAGGAAGTCCTGCACTCCGTAGCCGTGATAGCTGTCCTCGTGGCTTCGCTGAGAGAAGACCGGGCTGACCCAGATGGCGGTGATCCCCAAGCCCAACAGATAGTCCAGCTTGGAAGCGATGCCCTTCAGGGAGCCGCCCTGCCAGCGAGAGCTGCCCGACTCCGCCCACAGCTTCCAGCTCCAGGGAATTCCGCCGATCTCCGGGCGGGCCTTCCAGAGGTCTTTTCTGTCCAGCAGCTTTCGTCCCTTCTCCCGGCCGTCCGAGAAGCGGTCGGCCAGCAGGAAGTAAAGCGTCTCGTCCCGCCAATCGACCGGCGAAGGATAGTACTGCTGCCTGCGCGGCAAAATCACATCATCTTCTATGCTATCCGGCCTGTCTCTGCCCAGCGTCTTATCTGCAAATGCCGAAACCATAAACAACATCCTCCGTTCAAAGTTTCAGAATATTTAATGATTAATAATCGATATCGATGAGGTTATTTATGGCTTATTTCTATAAATATTTTGCCATGAGCAAAAGCCGAAGGGCAGAAATATTATGAATAAAAATTACAGCTCAGAGGTGTATAATTTGAAAAAAATTTGGTCAATTCTGTTCGCCGCCATGGTCGTGCTCATGGCATCTGCGATGACAGTCTGCGCAGAGGATGAGGAGGACGATGAGTCGGATGAGGGTGAAGAAGGCGCAGTGGGGATAGCCCCGTCTGAAGAGGCAAACGGCGAAGAAGAAGGAGAAGGAGGAGAAGGTGGAGATGGGGGCGAGAAGGAGAACAGCACTCCCGGATTTGAATTGGCATTTGCAGCCGCCGGCGCTCTGGGTGCGGCTCGACTGGCAAAAGTCCGACTGAATTGATCGGTTCAGATCGAAACGGTTAAGCGCCACGCCATACAAGGGAGGGACATGACTTTTGCATTCTTTCCCGCGGTGGATCTACGCGGGGGCAAGTGCGTGCAGCTTGTGGGCGGCGTTCCCGGCACAGAGGTCGTGGCCCTGGACAATCCCCTGGCCCAGGCGGAGCGCCGGGTAGAGCTGGGCGCTGACCACCTGCACATCATTGACCTGGATGGCGCTATTCTGGGAAAAAGGATCAACGGCCCCATCCTCAGCCAGATAGTAAAGAAGCTGGACCTGTTCATCCAGGTGGGGGGAGGCATACGAACTGAGGAGGACGTCTCTGCCATCCTGGACCTGGGAGCAGACAGAGCCATCCTGGGAACGGCAGCCCTTAAAGACCCGGACATGGTATCCCGGCTCTCCGACAGGCACGGAAAGGAGAGGATCATGGTCGCCCTGGATGTAAAGCGGGGGGACGTGACCACCGAAGGCTGGCAGAGGACCCTGGGCAAGAAGGCGGTGGAGCTGGGCCGGCTCTTTGAGGAGAAGGGAGCCGGGTCGATCCTGTTCACCAACATCGATGTGGAGGGGCAGCAAAAGGGAATCGACATCGCCCCGACCCGTGACCTGGTGTCAGCCCTGCGCATTCCCATCGTGGCCGCGGGAGGAGTCACATCTATCGAGGACGTCTTAGCCCTGCGGGCGGCGGGGACGGGCGGAGCCGTGGCCGGGACGGCCATCTACACCGGCAGGCTCGATGTGAAAAAGACTCTGCAGGCCCTGCGTGATCAGGCCGGAGAGTTTGGGCAGTAGCAATCGTCGTGAGGAAGAGACCATGAGGATAGGCGAAGCTGAAGGAGTATTCGGCAATTGCAGGGCGGAGGCGAGGCTGAACCTGGACGGCACGGGGACGGCGTCGGTCAGCTCAGGATCGGGATTTTTGGATCACATGCTAACGGCTCTGGCAAAGACCGGCTGGCTGGACCTGACCGCCAGATCGGATGTGGGATTTTGCAGGATCGAGGCCCTGGGCGCGGCCATCGGCCGGGCCTATGACACATGCCTCGGCGACCGGAGCGGCATTCGCAGGTACGGCAGCTCCTCCGTGCCCATGGACGAGGCCCTGGCGGATGTGGCCCTGGACTTCTCCGGCCGTCCCTACCTGGTCATGAGCGGAGACTTTCGCAGCCGGAGCATCGGAGACTTCGATGTCCAGCTTCTGCAGCCCTTCTTAGAGGCATTCTGCCTGGCTGCCAGGCTGACCCTGCACATTCGCTTTTACGGGGAGAACGATCACCACAAAATGGAGGCCGTCTTCAAGGCCCTGGGCTTTGCCCTGCGCCAGGCGGCGGGAAGAGAGGGCAGCGGGGTGCCCAGCACCAAGGGAGTGATTTAGGTCAGGCCGTCTTCATATTGGCTGCTTCCTCAAGCCCCAGCTCCTTGATGGACTGCTCTCTCATCTTGAACTTCTGTATCTTGCCGCTCACAGTCATGGGGAAGTCGTCCACGAACTTGATGTATCTGGGAATCTTGAAGTGGGCGACCCTTCCCTTGCAGTAGGCCTTGATCTCGTCAGCCGTGACCTCTGCATCCTTCTTGAGCTTGATCCAGGCCATGATCTCCTCCCCGTACTTTTTGTCGGGCACCCCAATCACCTGCACGTCGCTTATGGCCTTGTGGGTGTAGAGGAACTCCTCGATCTCCCTGGGATAGATGTTCTCTCCGCCCCGGATGACCATGTCTTTGAGCCGGCCGGTGATCTTGCAGTAGTCCTCATCGTCCAATGTGCCCAGGTCTCCGGTGTGAAGCCACCCCTCCTTGTCGATGCACTGCTCGGTTGCCACCGGATTGTTGTAGTAGCAGCGCATGATCATGTAGCCGCGGGCGCAGATCTCGCCGGTATCCCCGCGGTGGACCATCTTTCCCGTCTTGGGGTCCACGATCTTCATTTCGGTATGGGGCATAGGCCTGCCGATGGTCGAGACCCTCTGCTCCAGGGAGTCGTCTGTGGAGGACATGGTGATGCCGGGCGAGGCCTCCGTCTGGCCGTAGGTGATCACCACCTCCGTCATGTTCATGAGAGAGCTCACCTTCTTCATGAACTCAATGGGGCAGGGCGATCCGGCCATGATCCCCGTGCGCAGCGAGGAGAAGTTGTACTTGGAGAAATCCGGGTGCTCGAGTTCTGCTACAAACATGGTGGGCACGCCGTGCAGCGCCGTGCATCTCTCCTTTTCCACGGCAGACATGACCGCCACCGGGTCGAAGTACTCGGCAGGCAGCACCATGGCCGCGCCGTGGGTCATGCAGGCCATGTTGGAGAGGACCATTCCGAAGCAGTGGTAGAAGGGGACGGGTATGCAGAGGCGATCCTTTTCCGAAAAGTTCATGCATTCGCCTATGAAGTAGCCGTTGTTGAGGATATTGTGGTGGGTGAGAACCACGCCCTTGGGAAAGCCGGTTGTCCCGGAGGTGTACTGGATGTTTATGGGATCGTCAAAGTCCAGGCTCTCCGCCCTCTCCAGGAGGGTTTCGTCCGGCACGCTCTCTCCCATCTTCAGGACCTCTTCCCAGGTATACATGCCTGGCCGCTTTTCGCCCCGGATCGTGACTGCCGTTCTGAGGAAAGGCAGCTTCTCAGAGTGAATCCTGCCCGGCTGGGCGTCTTTAGCCTCCGGGCATACATCGTATAACATCTGGACGTAATCTGAGCTCTTGAACCGGTCCATGAGCAGCAGAGCCTGGGCCTCGGATTGGCGCAGGGCGTACTCCAGTTCATGGGTGCGGTAAGCCGGATTGATATTCACCATGATGATGCCGGCCTTGGCGGTGGCGAACTGGGTGATGATCCATTCTGCCAGGTTGGTGGCCCAGATGGCCAGCCTGTCGCCCTTCTTCAGCCCCAGGGCGATGAAGCCCTTCGCGGCGCGATTCAGCTCTTTTTGCAGCTCGCCATAGGTGTACCTCTTTCCCTGGTGGATAGATACAATTGCGTCGTTATCGGGGAATTTATTTGCAATCTCGTCAAACATGTCCCCAATAGTCTTTCCAATAAGCGGTTTCTCTGAGCCGCGAAAAGCATAACTGTGCGAGACTTTGCCTGGCATGAGTTCGCCTATCATTCCCTCGGGGCATATAATAGTATCTTTTGAGAGGTTTGCCGGAGGTTGAACTTAATTATATGTAGTATAATATAAATAAAAATAAATAAGAAAAGAGTATCAGCTCATCCCTTAAACATTGAGCTGATAGGCGTATCCTGCCTTAAAATACTTGTAGTCGGAGAACGTCAGCCCGCTGCCGTCAATGGCGATGTTGTGGTATTGATCTCCCGGCACGTTGACGGTCATCGTCCCGGCGGGCTCTCCCGTCATTCCTTCTGTGCCGGCAAAGCTTCCGTCCACATAGACATTATAGCCTTGCAGCCAGTTAGATTTGATGGTCACGGCCGCAAAATCATAGACAGGTGGATATGCGGTTTGATAGGGCACCACGTCTACCACTATCACATTGCTGGGCTGGCCTGCGATATTGAAGAACAGCAGATGCTGGCCCACCTGGTCGGCATAAAATCCGAGCTGATTGTAGGCATAGAAGCTGTAGCTGTTTGTGTCCAGTCCGCCGTCCGGATATATCTCATAGAGGTAGCCATATCCTCCCGCGGGAGAGATGGCGATCAGGTTGATCATGGAGCCCAGTGGAACCATGGCGTACTGCGTCCAGCTATCGCTTCCCGATATCCAGAGCCAGTTTCCGCCGGTGCTGGTGGAATAGGTCTGATACTGGGTGTATGGCACTGCCTTTTGGGTGGACCCGAAATAGAGAGTGTCAGGCTGCACTTCATTTAGTTCGATCTTCTTGGGCGACGTGAGCTGCGCTTCAGGAGCCTCTGAAGCGGTGCTGTAGTATTGAGAAAACTTCTGCAGAGATGTCTGGCTGGTAGAAGAGATCTCAGAGGTCTGTCCATATGAACTGGAGAGTTCGGTCCCTGAAAGCCCCCTTGATATCGATTGACCTGTGGACTGACCATAAGATCCCATTGATTGGCCCGTCGGTTGACCCATCGATTGGCCGGTAGACAGTCCCGCAGCATTTCTTGAGCTGCCATCGGCGATAGTGCCGGAAGATAAAATCACGCCGCTGCTGGAAGATGAGCTCATGGGGCTTTCACTCCAGGACGCCGATTTAGATCCCTGTTTTGCCGTAGCCCCGGCGACTATGATCTCACCTTTCATCTGAGGATGCAGGCTGCAATAGTAGACGTATGTTCCTGCATTGTTGAAATTGAGGGAGTACTTCTTTCCCGGATCGATTACGCCGGAATCGAAGATGCCCTGAATACTGCTGACAATTCTATGAGCCGCACCATCCTGATTGTGCCATTCAACAACCGTCCCTACCGGCACAGTTAGGGAAGACGGATCAAATGCTCCATTCTTTATGCTCACCTTATTTGCTGAGTCGGAGAGATCCTCCAACTGGCCGGCATTTTGCAGGCCAAAGCCGTATCCCGTCAGCGTCATTCGGTTAAGCTCGTTGTCTGATGCTGAGGCTGTTGAGCCGGCCAATAGGACAAAGGTCAGGATCAACAGAAGCATTGCATTCCTTATCTTCATAGAAACCCCCAATCTATCATAGAGATGGCAAAGCATATGATCTCAAAGAATAAATATTTTTTCCAGGAAAAATCCGGCTCCTGGCTATTTCAAGAGGATAATTAAGCTTCCGTCTCTG
>DAOPZB010000044.1:0-11082 GCA_035353195.1 Methanothrix sp.
GGGATAGATGGTGCTGTCGTTTCTATGGGCGGCGTAATAGACCTCCGGGATCTCATGAGCCTCGGCATAGCCCGCCGCCACAGAGAGCATGATCATATTGCGATTGGGCACAACCGTTGTCTTGGCCGCCTCCTCTGTGTAGTGGCAGGAGGGAACCTCCTTTCCCCCCAACAGAGCGCTGTCGCCCAGCAGACCCGCCAGGCAGGAGAGGTCGACAATGCGGTGGGGGACGTCCAGCCTTTCTGCAATCGCCACGGCGCAGTCGATCTCCTTTTTATGCCTCTGGGCGTAGTTGAATGTGAGGGCCTCGACCTTCAGGCCGTCATGCAGCATCTTGTAGAGCAGCGTGGTCGAATCCACGCCGCCGGATAGAATCAAAACCGCCTTCATTTCTTCTCCCTCTTCCCTCTCTTCGCTGGCAGTGGCGCAGCCAAAACCTTGTCAACCTTCCTCTCATCCATATCCACAACCTCAAACCGATATCCTTCCCACTCGAAATAGTCCCCCGCGGCAGGAATCTTCTCCAGGTGAGCCATCATGAATCCCCCCACCGTTTTGTATTGCCCTTCCTGCTCGGAAGGCTGAATATGCAGCTTCAGGGCGTCTCGGAATTCATCCACTGTCATGGCCCCGTCCACCAGATAGGAGCCGTCCTCCCTTTTGACCATCTGCGGCTCCTCCAGCTCATCTATGTGGGGAATATCGCCAACCAGCCCCTCCAGCAGGTCCACCAAAGCCACAATCCCCTGCACTGACCCATACTCATCCAGCACCACGGCCAGGTGAACTCCAGTCAGCTTGAACCTCTCCAATACCTTCAGAGCCCTCATGCTCTCCGGAACAAAAAGAGGCGGCATAAGCGAGGACTTGAGATCCATCTTATGGTCGGCCAGATTGCACTTCAGGAGGTCCCTGGATTCAACTATTCCCAGGACATCGTCCAGCCTTCCCCGACATACGGGAAACATGGAAAACGATGTGACCGAGATCTTCCTCTGAATCTCCTCGATAGTGTCATCGATGTCAAGCCAGACGATATCTCCCCTGGGAGTCATGATGGAGTCCACCCTCCGATCGCCCAGGGAGAAGACCCTCTCCATTATGTCCTGCTCATCCTCCTCAATCACACCGGCGTCAGTACCCTGGTCTATCAATATTCGAATCTCCTCCTCTGTGACCGACGGTCCGGCAGAAGGGCCGACGCCCAGGGCTTTGAGTACCAGGTCGGTGCACAGGCCGAGCAGCCTTATTGCCGGGGAGACCAGCCGGGAGAAAGCGTAGAGAAATGGGGCGCAGAGGGAGGCAATGCGCTCCGGGCTGCTCAGGGCGATCCTCTTGGGGGCCAGCTCTCCGATGATCAGAGAGAAGAAGGCGAGTGGCAGCACCACCAGGGCTAAAGCCAGTCCTTCGCTTTGCGGGGCGAGAGAGGGAATGCCCACCAGGTAGAGCGCCAGCTCATCGGCAACCGTTGTGCCTCCAAAGGCCCCGGTGAGTGTGGCGATCAGAGTAATGCCGATCTGAACCGAGGAGAGGAGATGGTTGGGGTCCTCTGCCATCTCCAGAGCCTTTCTCGCCCCTGAATGGCCCCACTCGCTCATGACCTTCAGCCTGGCCTTGCTGGAGGTGGCCACCGCCATCTCCGCCATGGCAAAGGCGGCATTGGCGAGCAGCAGCAGGAAGATGATCAGAATCTCGGCAAGCATGGTTCAAATCCCATCTCTTATTCCCTAAATTCCTTTATTCTTCATTTGACAGAGAATTCTTCATGATAGAGCCCACCCTCTTGAAATCAATGAACCCCTGCTCCACATCCACAGATATCAGCTCGACGCGGATCTGATCTCCCACATCAACTCCTTTGCTGCCTTTCTTGAGCATCCCCTCCACCGGCAGGTCGAGCAGCCGCACCCAGGTGCCCTTTTCGGCTGCGCCCGTGACCACAGACTGAAACTGCTCTCCAATTCTCTCTTTGAGGAGCAGGGCTGCGGCGCTTTTGCCCACCTGCCGCTCCACCTTGACGGCAGCATCCTCTTTCCTGGTGCAGTTGTAGGCCAGGGCCTCCAGCTCCTCCAGGGTGTAGGGCACGGGCCGCCCTTCCATGGCAGCTTTGAGCAGCCGCCCGGTTATCAGGTCGGCATAGCGGCGATTGGGGGCTGTGGAGTGGGTGTAGTCTTTCACAGCCAGGCCGAAGTGGCCTGCCGCCTCCTCTCCCGGCTTTTCCGCCACGTATTCCCCGTTGCCGAGCAGCTTGATTATCACCAGGGACAGATCGGGAAAGCGCAGAGGATCTGCTTTCTTCATCATAGTCAAAAAGATTTCAAGCTTTCTTGAGCTTGGATTTTTTGGGAGCTTGAAGGCGTGCTCTGCCGCAATCTGCACAATTCTGTCCCAGCGTTTGGGAATTCGCACCACCCGGCGAATGGAGGGTATGCCCCGGTCGGCCAGGTAGCGCACAGTCACCCCGTTGGCAGCGATCATGAAGTCCTCGATGATCTCCTTGGCCCGGTTCTTCTCCTCAACCTGCAAATCCAGAATCCTGCCGCCCTCAAATACCGGTTTGGCTTCGATGGTCTCCAGGGATAAGGCGCCTCCGGCGTGGCGCAGCTCCTTGAGCCTCTGCGCTACAAGGTCTTGGAGGAGAAGGTTGTCCAGAAGGCCCGGCACTGCGGCTGCTGCCGCGGGAGGCTCTGCGTCTTTTATTTCATCTTTTGTCTCCTTTTTCTTCTCCTCTCCATTCCTCACTCCCTCTGCCTTTGCCCTTGCCTCCAGCCAGACGGCCAGGCTGTTATAGGCCAGCTTGGCATGATTTCTCACCGCCGCCCGGTAGACATCCGATTGCTGCAAAGAGCCGTCCGGGCCGACCACCATGTCCACCACGATGGCCAGACGGTCCTGGTTATAGTTGAGGGAGGAATAGTTGGTGGAGAGCTTGAGAGGCAGCATGGGAAAGATCTGGCCGGCGGTGTAGACCGAGGTGGTGTTGTGCTGCGCATCCCTATCGATGGCCGAGTCCTTCCTGACCAGGGCATCCACATCTGCCACCGCCACCCTGATCCTCACCCGTCCCTCTCCCATCTCCTCAGCGACCGTCAGTTGATCCAGATCCTCGGAGTCGTCGTTGTCGATGGAGCACCAGAGGAGCCCTCTGCAGTCGCGAGCCTGCGGAGCGCTGTCTATGAGGGCAGGAGCGGAAATTTCGTCCAGTTCCGCCTGCGCCTGCCGGGAAAAGTCGGCCAAAAGCCCCCTTTGCAGCATAGCCCGCCTGGCGATCTCCTGCAGAATGGAGCGGCTCTCAATTTCCTGAATCTTCTTTTGGATGCCGGAGTTCATAAATATCAATTGACCATGGACGGCTTTTTTTATAGCCTTTCCCCCTGCATTTGAGGCAAATGCAAAACCAACATTCCAACTTACTTAATTAAAATATATATTATCTTAAATAAAAAAATATAACTACTAAGAAAATGTTAGATATACTAATCTAATTTTTTGAAACGAAAAGCATGAGGTGACTGAAATGGTGGAAAAGATTTTCGCACCCCGCCGGCTGACAGTACCGCTGACGGATGATGAACTGGAAAGATCATTGCCTAGCTTTGCAAACATGGACGAATGCATAAAAGATGCCATCATGGCCAGGCTTGACGGTGAAACAGGACCGGACGATCCTGAGGAATACCAGGATCTTATGAACAGATTGCAGGTCTGCCAGGAGAAACTTCCCGCCGTATACCAGGAAGAAGTTTGCATTCCTTTTATAAATAAACTCAAGAGGATCGGCCAGAACGGATTCAACAAGATACTGCGCAAGGACCCGTTCAAGCTTGGAGAGGCGAGCCTGATGCTGGACATCGCCCAGGCGATACTTCAAAATGGAGAAGGATACAACCAGAAGGCTACCGATGCCTTTCAAGAGGTGCTCAGCGATCTCTATGACGGATTTCTCTCCGAAGAGGACCGGATAGGCGTCAAAAAGCCGGACCTCAGCGTGCTTGCCCCCCTGGCAAAATGGGGCTGCCCGGATGACGGACCCTACACCTGGACGGCAGCGTCAACCCAATACTTTGGATTCGGCAAGAGGACTGCCATTGTCAATATGCCGCCGGCTCATGCCAGGCTCGGCCTCATTGCCTGGGCAGCCCTCGGTCATGAGACGGCCGGCCATGATATCCTGGATGCAGATACCGGTCTGGTCCCGGAGCTGGCCAATCTCCTCCAGGAGGAGCTGGAGGATGGCGATGTTGGCAGCATCCTCCCCAGCTACTGGTCTTACCGAATCGATGAAACGGCATCCGACGTCCTGGGAATGCTGAACATGGGCCCGGCAGCGGGCATTGCCGTGATCGGCTACTTCCGGGCTTTGAACGCGGCCGCCGGAAAAGATCCCATTCTGGACAATATCGGCTCCAGAGACAGCAATTCGGTCCACCCGGTGGACATGCTCCGCGGCTATCTCGCGGCTGCTGTCGCTCGCCGGCTGGAATTCTCCGCCAGAGATGAATGGGCTAAAGCCATAGAGATGGAAGTGGATAAAGACCTGCGGGGCATCAAACTGGGATCGGCAAGGACCGGTTTCATCGATATAAGCCCCGACCAGGCCAAGAGATCGGCAGAGATCGTAGCCGAGACACTGGTAAACATGAAAGCGGAAAAGCTTGAATATCACTCCCTCGGCGAGATTCAGAATTGGCGGGATGAAGATGATTGGACTATGATGGAATTGCGCCCCCTCCTCACCCGGACGGGCCCTGTGCCGAAGCTCTATGCGGAAGGGATCTATGCGGCTCATGCCGTTTCCGCCGCTGTGATCGCCGCTTTAGCCGGTGACGGGCCGATTCCTCTGATATTCGATCGCATGCAGTGGATGCTAAAAGCCATGCATGATGCCAATCCCTCCTGGGGTCCGCTGTATATTGCCCATCCGGGAGACCTGGTATTTGTCAGGGTGCATAGCACATATGGCCCGTAACAGGAGCAGCCCCTAAAAAACAAAGAAAGAAATGAATAGAGGCCTATGGCGTTTTGCCGCCAAGCCTCAATTTTTTTTGTTGATTTCGGTCTTTCTACCTTTTCTTCCTGTCGCGACCGCTGCCCGGCCGATTGGGAAACTGAGAAAGCTTTCCTGAGCCAAAACTCTTTATCAATTGAGCACAATTATCTTGGATGATTAGCATGGTTAATCTACCTGGTAAGCCTGGAAAGATGTCCCTGGAATTCTCATCCGGGAAGGGAATAGAAGAGTTCAAACAGGAATTCTATCTGACCAATTCCGAGGCCGCTGCATTCCTGAGAGAACTGGCTCAGGAGATCGAAGCGGGAGGAAAGATTGATGCAAAATACGGTAGCTGGGCCATCTCCATCAATCCGGCGCAGCCCATCAAGCTGGAAGTCGAATACGAAGAGGATGAGCTTGAGATAGAGATAAAGTTCAAGGAGATATCTCCATCTTGATGCCACAAGAGCAGCCCTGATTATCGATATCTCGATCTCGATGTCTCAATGGAAAAGGAGGTGGGAGAGCATTTATGCCCATTTGGAGCTGATAGGATCGTCTCCCAACAGTTGGGAGGACGCAGTCAGAGATGCAATCGATTCGTCATCCAGGTTCCTCTGGAACCTGAGAATTGCCGAGGTAAAAGAGCTGGACGTCAAGCTGGACGGTTCGGGAAAGATCATCGCCTATAGAGCGAAGATCAGCGTCTCACTGAAATACGACAACTGGAAGAGAGAGATGGGCTGGAAGACGTAAGGCCGCCATAGCCCCGTCTTCCTGATCCATTTATGTAAGATCAGTTCCCTCAAGTCCGGCCTCTTTTACCACAGCAGAAATCCGGCATATCTGGCTGCATAGACCACGCCAACCAAAATCACAAGCAGGCCGAAGAATTTTGTGGTCCAGGCCCCCACAGACACATACTTCTCTCCAATCCTGCCGCCCACGCTACGGGAAAAGGTGGCTATGGGAATGATGGGCACTCCATGCCCCACTCCGAAGACAAATAGCATCATGCCGCCGGCCAGGGGCGTCACATCCTGTGAAGCCAGCCAGATCAGGACCGGCAGCACCATGGACAGGGCGCAGGGTGCCCAGCCCAGGGCGAAGAATATGCCCAGGGTAAAAGCCCCCACGAAAGCCGAGCGCTTGAACAGTACCAGTGAGGTCTCCACAGATCTTTGCAGCAAGCTCTTTTTGGGCTCTGGACAGGGATCATCTCCGCGATCTGCTCGAATCCTTTCCGCCACCGGCTCCCATATCTCCCCCAGGGGCTTGATATTGCTGATGCCCAGAATTATCATTATCAGCCCGGCAAAAAGGTCAAAGAGCCTGGAGTCGCGTATGAAAAGCCCCACCTGAGATATGAACAGCCCCAGCAAAAAGAAGACTGCAGCCATGCCCAATGTGAAGGCCACGCCTATCATGAAGCCCTCTTTAGAAGTGGAGGTGCTCTTCCTCAGATACTCGTCCTTCCTTCTCACCGTCAGGACGTAGGAGAATACGGCTATCATCAGGGCGATGGAGCATGGGGCGAGGGATGTGAATATGCCGAGCATGAACATCCCGAAGGCGGACACATCGGCCCGGAAGACCTCGCCCTCGAGGCCCAGCCAGCCGGACCCGCTCACTTCCTTCATCTTCTCATGCAGGTCCTCTGCCTTCTGCACCCCGTCCAGCTCCCCTTCGCCCACCCGATAGACATGGTAGACTCCGGCCACACGCCCTTCTTTGTCGATGAGAATCACTGTCGGATTGGAGGAGCCCCCCCGCACATTCCAGTAGTCCAGATATTTGCTGCCTATGGCATAGGGCTCGATCTCCTCAGCCCAGGGCCAGGTGACATTGACCTTCCACCAGCGCTCGGCAAGCGACCTGCCATCCTGGGAATAGGGATTCTTCCGCAGATTGACCGTTATGATCTGGGCTTCAGGGTCAAGAGCCTTGAGCTTTGCCAGTTCCTCCACCTGGCCCTTCAGGGACTTTTCGCACTCCACGCAGAGGGGAATCTCGATATTGGTTATGTGCAGGATTAGAGGCGCGCCCCGAAAGTCGGAGAGGGAGAAGTTCTCTCCATCGACTCCCACTGCGGAAAAGTCGGGAGCCTGGGCCAGATCCGCAGACTGGGCCGGGCCAGTCAGCAGAAGAGAAAAGAAGAACAGGAGGAGCAAAGGATTTGCCGTTGGTAATTTCGCTATCCTGATCAACTCCAATCATCTATGTTCTGATTATGATAATAGATGGAGTCTTTAACATAGGATTCAATTTCCTCCTGGCTCATGACATCAACCCTTGCATGCCAGGCAACGCCTACGTCCCCATCCGGGCCTTCTGTCAGGGTGATGAAGATGGTGGTGGGAACATACTGGGCTGCTCCGGACGGATTATAGACATCCAGGATGGCGAGGGCTTTTTCATAGCCGTCTCCCTCCGCCAGCACATCATAAAATTTCAGTTCCCTGCCGAAGTCCTGCACGACTGCCTGAATCCGCGGAACCTGGGTGAGGCAGGGCACGCAGTTGCTGCTGTGGACTGAAATCAGCAAGGGCTTGTCCTTCAGGGCGTTTTTCACCCAGGAAGGATGATCTACTTTGGAGCCAGCGCTTACATGCTGGTCGGGATATTCCGTCCACCAGTCCTGCTCTCCCGTGCCGATGCTGTAGGATGCAGTGTAGTTGTTCCAGTCCTCTCCCAGGGACGGGATGGATGAGGCGAAGACGGCTGCTAGAACTGCTGCCATTGCTGATAATGCCATGAAATTGCCTGATCTGTTGAGCATGATTACAACCCCCGAAATATCTTTTTGCTCTTTCTACTAAAACTTGTCACGGGAACTTTATTGTTCCCTCTTTGATAAGCTCTCGGATCCTCTGATCCACAGCTTTTGCGATTTGGTCTTTGGAGAATTCTGATGCCTCGTGCGTCACATTGCTGGTCGCTGCCCTGGAATCTCTATAAAAAATTCTCAAAGGCTTCTCAAATAACGGCTTCTCGCCCTCCATCAGCCTCCTTCTGGCCTCTTTCAGCTCAAAGGCAAATCCGCTCGTCTTGCCGAAGCTATCTTCATCCATGCCATCCGGACCGAAGAAAAACATCTTTAGAGCCTCCTTGGAGGCAAGAGTAAGCCTGACCTGATCGGACGCTTTGTCTTCTTTCTTGCCTTTGTCGGCCTGTTTGCCCTCATAAAAAAGGTCTTCTGGCTGCTCTTTGATGTACTTTAGAGCCTGTGATATCACTTTGCAGAGCCTGTTCTCGAGAGTGCCTTCGGTTTTATAGGCACTGGGATCTCCGCCGTAGGGATTTCTCAGCAGAATTAGAATTTCGTTATTGCCCTCGCCCATCTTTCTGGCTGGCCAGATCCTCTCCCCAGGAATGCCTATTTTCCGGCTCAGCATCTTCCTGATCTTATCAGAATCAACGAAACCCCGGCAGAGGACAAAGGCAAAATCTGCCTTCTCAGGGTTGCACCCGAATAGCCGTCCCTCATTGCTCAGCGCCTTATTAATCAGTTCCTCCTCGGTGGCGCTTCTGGGTAGAGTTGCGAAGAGAGGAACGAAAATAGGTGGCCTGGATACTCCACCTGACGAATGCTGAGCAACTGCCTGGCTTGGTGGCGTCTCACCAGGATAATCTCTTGCTGCAACCAGGGGCTGCATCATCCTGTGAATGAATTTGTTGGCTGCAACATAGTCATTTCCAAATCTCTCCAGCAGAATTTCATTGTCCACGATTATGACGCCATTGGCACCGCCACCCCTGGTAAGAAGATCATAGATGGCGCTGATCGCTGCCAGGTTCCTCCTTGCGCTCTTGGAGAATTGAGCCTTATCTGCGAAGTCTCCCATCTCCGTCAATATTCCCAGAACGAAAACAGGGTAATCTGCTTTGCCTTCGTCGCGGATGTGATTGATGATAGGATTGATGAAGCCGGTTCCGGTTCCGCCGCCAAATGAGACCACAAAGAGCACCCCATCGCATTCGCCGTTTCCGAGAGTGGTAAAGCCTCTGATGGAATTCCAGGCGCTATCGAATATAGGATTGGGTGAAGAAGATGAATTTCCCCCCACCTCTTCTTCACCGGGAGATTTTATAGTCCCTTTTTTAATGGATTCAACGACGGTTTTCTGTATCTCCTTATCGGTATCAAATATCTCAAATATGGCCTTGAGATACTGGGCATCCCGGACAAAGCCCTGCTTCTTCACATCATAGCCGTACTTCTCCCGGACTTTGACATGAATATCACAGCCGTCCGGGACGGCATCATGAGGGATATAAAAGCAGGGATAGCATCCTTCCGTCATATCCCCGAAGAAGCTCTGGATGTTCTTGGCATCATTTTTGTCCGCTTCCAGCCATATTCCCTGCGATCCGCCGGGAGATAAGTACTGGGCCCCTGTTATATGGGAGAGCAACTGGAAATCCAGATCTTCATTTCCCAGGAACTCTTGGGTTATCTTTCCTCCCGCTCCGCCAATGCCCACAATGCATAGCTTCATCTTTTTGCCTCCCAGGCTTCTTTGAACACAGGCATCACCAGAATGCCGGTCGATATGACCAGGAGAATCAGGCTTGATAGTTCAGCGGTTATAGAGCGAGCCGGATAAATGGTTCCCGCATAGGCCGACAATAAAATGGAAAAGCATAGAAATGCCACTGTCATGCCGATCATCTTCTTCATGCCTTTAGATATGGAATAGAAGCTATAAATCTCAGTCAATTTCAAATTCCTGTATTCATCGGGCAGTTTGTCGAGAAAGAGGATGATTATCGACACCAGGACGGCTACAATTATGCCGAATGCGGCAAATCCCGCGGAGCTTGAGGCCAGGTCAGCCAGATCCATGTAGCTGATGGGAAGGAAGGTTGGGACCAGCAGATAAAGATAGGCCACTGCCACGAAGAGCATTATCCACGAAGCCAGCGCCAGGGCTGTGAAGTTTATTCCCTGGGCCACAGACATCTCTTTGTAAAGAAGGTCTTTTGATACTTCCTTTTTATGCTGCAAGATTGCCATCAATTTATGTACCCGGCTCAGGTTATTTATGTGCAGCACTGCTGCAAAGAGCAGCAATAAACCCAGAACGATGGTGCCCGTGGCAAACATATTGGGCAGCAGAGTGTCAATCGATGCTATGATATCCATTTCTAGCGCCTCCTCAGCATTTTGAAAACTCTGTCTGCCAGGCTTTCTCCTGAATCTCCCCCATTTTTGCCTTTCTTGATGCCGACTTTTGCGTTTTCATGTGCCTCCATTCCCTTCTTCAGCTTCCTTTCTATCAAAAAGCTTCCCAGCATTATGGCAAGCAGCATCGGCACCAGGTTGAGCACCATAACCGGATTGTGGATGCTGTAAGGAACTATCTTCCCATTAATCTGCGATCCGATCTGCTCCATGCTATCCTTTCCGGTCTGGTCGTACTCTGAGTACTTTACCCTGTAGTAGAAGGTCTTTCCGGCATCTGTAACCTTGAACGGTCTGGTGTCATTGAAATGCACCTCTACCGGATTCTCTCCAATATCAGCCTGAACTGTGTCTACTGTGGTCCATTCACTGCCTTCCGTCTTGGTGCTCAGGGTGAAGCTTACCTTATAGACTTCGGGATTCAGGTTCTTTGCTCTGAGGTCAAATCCATACCTCTCCCACCAATAGTAATTCTCGCTGGCGCTGGAGAAGTCGAGCTTGTCAACTGAGAGCTTGGGGCCTTTGCGGATGGCAGGTCCAGGCAAAAGATCGGTATTGATGATTTCTATCCTATCTCCCACTTTCATGCCATCGTCGAAGCTGTAATAATATGTGAAGTTCTTTCCGGCGTCAGCCTCTTTAAAGAAGCCGTATTCATTGGCCTTGAAGCTAACCGGGCCCGGCTTGGTTTGTAGGGTAATGTTTCCCTTGACCTCTTCCTTCCCTTGCTCATCGATTATATGCAGCGTCACATTGAGCAGATCCTCATCAGAGTCGGAGATGGTTGCCTTATACTCGATGGGATCGTTGTACCTGACCGGGCCGTCAGGTGTTAGATCAAAGTCCTTCATCTCCGGCTGGCTGTTGGTCACATTGAAGATCAGCTCGGTATAAAATGGAGGCT
>DAOPZB010000045.1:0-11056 GCA_035353195.1 Methanothrix sp.
GGCGGAGAGATAGAGCAGGCAGCTCATAAGCTCCTCCTCGGCCAGGCTCCTGTAGCAGTAGGACCGCCGGGCCATTGCCAGCACCTCATCCACCCTCCAATCCCTCTCCAGACTCATGCCCACCAGGTGCTGGCTTAAGGCATCGAGGGCATTTTGGGGTATGTGGATGCCGTCCACCGCTCCCACCCGGGCCCTCTGCATCATCACTGCGCACTCCTGGAGGTCCTCTCTGTCCAGGGCGATGATCCTGCCCCGGACCACGCCCTCCAGGCTGTGGCCGCCCCTGCCGAAGCGCTGCAGGAGGGCAGCCACCGATTTGGGCGAGCCGATCTGCAGGACAAGGTCGATATGGGGCATGTCGATTCCCAACTCCAGGGATGAAGAGGTGCATACGACCCGGAGCCGTCCGGCGGCAAGCTGCCTCTCCGTATCCAGTCGACCCTCCCGGCCCATTGATCCGTGGTGGCAGGCGGAGTTTTCCGGGCTGTAGCACTCCGGATAGCGCTGGCGGAGGTTGAGGAGCATCCTCTCCGCCCCGTTCCTGGTGTTGGTGAAGATGAGGGTGCTGCTGTGGTCCGCTACCAGGCGGTGCACCATCTCGTAGAGCCGGCGGGCCAGCTCCTCGCCATCGATCTCCAGCAGGTCGGGGGCGGGAGAGAGCAGCCTCAGATCAAGGGATCGAGAGAAGCGGCAGTCGACCACCTGCACCGGCCGGAGGTCCCCGGCCAGAAATCCGGCCACCCCCTCCAGAGGTTCAATGGTGGCCGAGCAGCCGATACGGGTGAAGCTTCCTCCGGCCGGATCGATCATCTGGCCGTCGCCCGTTTCATGAGGGTTCTGCAGGTTCTGGAACTCCTTTTTCAGCTCTTCCAGCCGCTCCAGGCTGAGGGAGAGGTGCACTCCCCTCTTGGAAGCGGCCAGGGAGTGGATCTCGTCCACTATCACCCAGCGCACTGTCTTCAGCTTCTCCCGGAAGCGGGGGGAGCTGAGCAGGATGGCCAGGGACTCAGGAGTGGTGTTGAGGATGTGAGGAGTTATGGTCAGCATCCGGGCTTTATCACGGGCGCTGACGTCTCCGTGCCGGATAGCATGCCGAATCTCCTGCACGGCCTGACATGATTCATTCCGACCTGCACCGGCCAGGGCCTGCATCTCGGAGAGGGGGCGCTCCAGGTTTCTGTGAATGTCATTGGCCAGGGACTTGAGTGGGGAGATGTAAAGGCAGTAGATGCTGTTCTCCAGCTCGCCTCTCCCAGCCATGACGACAAGCCGGTTCAAAATGGATATGAAGGCCGAGAGGGTCTTGCCCGAGCCGGTGGGCGAGCAGATGAGCACATTGTCTCCCCGGCTGATGAGGGGCACCGCCTGGCGCTGGGGTGGAGTGAAGAGCTCACCGGCCCCGCTGAATGTGGAGAGCCACCACTGCCGCACGATGGGATGAAAAAGAGAGAGGATATCGGACGGATTCATGCCCGATATCAATCACTGACCGGTTTCATTTATGGCGGGAGATGGAGCGACCACGGCAGTTATGCTATTGTAGCTTTCGATCTGAATGCCGGCGTTCTTTCCCGGCCAGTGGATCAGTCCCACCTCTGCCCCCTTCCTGGTGGCATTGCTGGCTCCTGCACTGGGATCCGCAGCCCTGAACTTATTGATGCTGGTGGTGTACGAACTGGCGGTCATATCTTCGGCTGCCATTTGGAAGGTAGGGCTGTCGAAGATCGAGGGCTTGAGATTGGTCAGATCCACCGCCAGAGGATTGCCCCAGACATAGTTGGGATCATTGGGATCGATTATGGTCCGGTTGAAGCTTTTCACCACGGTGTCGCGATTGGCGTTTACCAGATCCGACGGCGACTGGGCTAGGGCTGGCACTATCAGAGCCGCCAAAATCGCGGCAATTGCAAAATTAGAGATCTTCTTCAAATTAACCACCATTCAATTTATATCTCTTTCAATTACACCGGCATTTCCTCTGAGGCAGCATCGTCCGGAGGGATCTTCCGGAGGCATCCCGTCCTGACCTATGTAGCATCTCCCCAGATGCTGCACAGGTTTTATATACCGGCGTCATATTCCGGCGATGAATGCCGCATATAATCTAATCAGGATGACCATATCCATTTATGATTATATCTCTTGCGGTATACATTTCCTTAAGAATTGACCCGGCATAAGGAGATCTATGATGGATTGCCCGGATTTGTCGAATTTGGATCAGGCCATCAGGAAAGCTGTGCGAATCAGAAGCGATGAGGGTGTTGTGGCTCTCTCCGGAGGAGTGGACTCGGCTCTCGTCGCAAGCCTGGCGAGGAGGGAGTGCATAGTGGTAGGCCTGAAAGGATCGCACGACCTGTCCCATGCAGAAAAGGCAGCCGAGCTGCTGGGCCTGCACCTAAATCGGGTGGAGATAGATCCACTGCGCATCGAGGAGGCCCTGGAGGCCGTCCTGCCCGCCATAGCTGAGCGGGACCCGGTAAACGCCTCAATAGCCGCCACCCTTTTCTTCGTGGCGGAGTGGGCGGGCGAGAGAGGCCATCGACGCATTTTGGCCGGCCAGGGGGCGGATGAGCTATTCGCCGGATACTCGCGCTACCTGCACTCCCCGGATCTGGCAGCGGATATGGTGAGGGATCTTCTGGACCTGCCCCGCCAGATGGCCAGAGACGGGGCGGTGGCTGCTCTGCACGGCACAGCCTTCTGCCTGCCCTACCTGGACCCGGAGGTGGTGGCCGCCGCCAGGGCCATTCCGGTGATGATGATGATCAGGGAAGGCATTCGCAAATGGCCTCTGCGAAAGGTAGCGGAGAGGCACCTGCCCGCCGAGATTGCCTGGCACGATAAGAAGGCCATGCAGTACGGCAGCGGCATCATGAAGGAGATGGAGAGGCTGGCAGGCAAAAGAGGCTGCAAAAGGGAGCTGAAACGGTATCTGGAGATGGTCGGAGAGGGAGACTGTCCGAAAGTTGAAATGTGAAGGTATATCTTTAAGAAGGTAGAGGCTAAAGCAAGTCCGCCCAAGGATATAGCGAGGTGAAAACAATGCCGACGAGCAAAAAGCAACTGGAAAGGCTGAATAAAGTCAAGAAAGCCAAAGCTGAAGAGCTGACCAAACAGGCTGCTTTGGGCAGCAAAGACGCCCAAAAGAAGCTGAAGAAGCTCCAGAAGAAGCTCAAGTAAAATTCTCCCAAAAGCTCGCGGCGAGATCAGGCCAAACCCTGGGGAACTCCTGATCCGCCAGGGCCATCCTGGATGGCTGGAGATCATACCACCTACCGCATATTTTAATGGATTAGGATATATCTATTTAAATGATCAGCGGCCATTGCAGGAGCAATATGCGGTGATGTCCGGATGAAATCTCATGATATATCTGCCAAATTGCATGGCCTCGCCGGCGCTCTTATCTTCGCCGGAGTGATGCAGTGGTTTTTGATAGTCCTCTTAGCCGAAACCCTCTTTCCCGGCTACAGCATCCGGGCCAACGACCTGAGCGACCTGGCCTCCACCGTCGCTCCTCACGCCTCGCCTCTGCAGCCCTCCGCCTGGCTCTTCAATGCCACCACATTTCTCGTCGGATTGCTGGTGCTCGTCAGCGCCCTTCTGATCCACCGGTCCGGCAGATCCAGCGACCCGGCGGGAGGCGACAGGCGGCTATCTCCCGCCTTCTCCGTCCTGTTCGCCCTATCCGGCCTGTTTGCCATGGGCGTGGGGGTCTTTCCGGGCGACACCGGCGTCATCCACGGCCTGACCGCGCTGGGCTGGTTTGTGATGGCTCCCCTCTCAGCAATAGCATTCTCCCGGAGGGCGAAGGGAGGCTTTGCATACTTCTCAGCGGCAACCGGCGTCTTTGCCCTGATAGTCCTCATCTCGGCGTTCGCGCTTGGCAACAGCTCTCCCTTCCTGGCTTTGGGAAGGGGTGGAGAGGAGAGGCTGATCGCCTTTCCCGTGCTGATCTGGATGGCGGCATTGTCGGGACGGCTGATGTCCGATTGATATTCTTTTAAGAAAAAAGATCTGGCATGAGCCGATGATAGGCCTTATGCTGATCTCTCGGAGACTATGCTGATCCCTGCATCTTTGATCTTGTTTTTTCGGGCGACGTTGAGCAGCATGGGGGTCAGGCTCTCCGCCAGGGCCGATGTCTCCAGGGGGCCCAGCTTTAAAGGCCGCAGGTTCTTGATCTCGGATGCCAGCCCGGCCACCGTATTCAGGGCATCCGGGTCATCGCCGCACAGGAATGCGTCTCCCTTCAGCTCTCTTGCCCGGTTCTGCAGGGACGCGGCGGCAATGGTGTGAAACGCAGAGACGACTTTGGTTTTATCCGGCAGAAGGGACCTGGCCAGCAGGGCGGCGCTGCCCTGGGCGGGAGGGGTGAACTGGAAGACCTTTCCGTTATAGCTCATGGGCACCACCGGGCTGATGACGATCTGGCCGGAGTAGGAATCTCTCAAGTCGGCGGTAACCGATTGCAGATTCTCGAAGGGAACGCAGAGCACCACCACATCCGCCCCGGCAATGGCGCTGCCGTTGTCTGTGCCGGCGATTCGCTCCAATAGGCCAAAATCAGGTACGGATTGACCGGGAACCGGCTGCTGCAAAATATGCTGCACAGCCTTGACGGCCTCGGCAGCCTTCTCGGCCTTTCGCGAGCCTATGATGATCTCATGATTTGCTGCCCAGCGGACGGCAAAGCCCGTCCCGATGTCCCCAGTTCCACCTACAAGAGCAATCTTCATGGCCACGGCCTCGGAGGAAATCCTTTGCCTATCTGATATTACTTATAGTTTTTGCAAAGGCTCTATTCAACTCCTCAACTGAATTTTGAGTCTAATGCTGTATTATTTTCTTGTATTTAATGCAATCCATTCTGCCTGCATCCCCCGGGGCGAGAACGGAAAAGAATAATAACCCCTGCCCTGCTTAATCCCTAATCCTCTTTACCGGAGACACTATGATTCGCATCATATCCCTGGACATGGACGGCACCCTGATGAAATCCGGATTCGTGGACAAGGTCTGGATGGAGGGCATGCCCATGCTCTACGCCGAAAAAAACGGCGTCGAATTTGCTGTAGCCAAAGAGCTGGTCATCGGCGAGTACATGAAGATCGGCAGCGACCGGCTGGAGTGGTACGACCTCGCCTACTGGATAGACAAATTCGGACTCAAGGTGGGAAAGGACGATCTGCTACAGATGTACGAGGACGATATCGAACCCTATCCGGAGGTAGAGGAGGTCCTCGACCTGCTCAGCGACAGATACGCGCTGGTCGTCACCTCCAATGCCGCCCGGGAGTTTATAGACATAGAACTGGACGGCCTGGCCGACTGCTTCCAGGAGACATTCTCCGCCACCTCCGACTTCCGGGAGGTCAAAAAGTCGCCGCTGGTCTACGGCGCAGTCTGCGCTCACATGAATGCTTTGCCATTCGAGGTGCTGCATATCGGAGACCACTACCACTACGACTACGAGTCCCCCCTCCAGGCGGGGCTCGATGCCCTCTTCCTGGACCGCAAGGGCGAACGCAGTGGACGTGAGGTGGTGGGCGACCTGAGAGAGGCGGTGGAACTGATCGAATGTTGTTTATAAAATATAAAAGTAAAGAAAAGGGTAATACCCTCTCCTATTTTAGGTTCAATTTAGGCTTTAGCACTCTTTGATATCTTCATTCCCACGCCGAGTCCAGCGAGACAGGTATTTCTCTAGCGTAGGGATCTCCCTTAATATCTCTTTATTCATTTCGATTTCAGCCCTTACGTCATCGATTACCTGCTGCTTATCCAGATTTGCGATCTCCATCAGCACATCCAGAGCTGAATCCAGCTTCTCAAACTCTATGCCCCACTTCGCTGCTTCAATTATCCTGGCCACATTGATTCTTGCTTCACATCCTCTCAAGATCAATCGCTTCTGGGACTTTGCCTCTTCTTCACGATATTTATTCAAAACGAGGTTTACGCAGGCATCATCTCCACATCTAACAACCACCATTGTCAGGTCAGTATAGACATTTCCGTATACTACGCCAGCGGTTATTATGTAGCACCCTGGTGGTACTTGCACCTCTGTATGACCACTTTCAAACCAGAATAATCCGGAAGTCGGGAATATCTGATTTCCGTGACAATTCATTATGTGCAAATGTGCCCTTCGGTTTACAACCTCACATTTTTCATTTCTAATCCAAATATTCAGCTTTGCCATCATCAAACTCACCCCACTAAAGAATTCAATAAATCATATATGTTTCTCCATTGAACATATATTAATATTTGTAGATTATAAATTCGTAAATTGCATTAGCATTATCTGTACTTACAGCATGTGAAAGACATAAATACAAGGGGTATATTCGAAGAATAGCACATGAAAAGGGCAAACCGGTTGATACTGGCAATGGATGTAACTTCGAGAAAGAAGGCTATTTCACTGGCAAAACAACTTAGAGGGTGCTTCGATGCCATCAAAGTAGGCTATCCCCTCATCCTCTCTTCAGGCCTTTCCATTGTAAGGGAGATTTCAGAGCTTTCTCCGGTCATAGCCGATCTGAAGGTAGCGGATATTCCCAACACCAACCGGCTCATCTGCGATGCTGTGCTTGACGCCGGAGCCGCAGCCGTCATAGCTCAGGCCTTTCCCGGCAAAGACTCACTCATTGCCTGCGCGGGGAGCGCAGAGGCACATGGTGCAGACCTGTTTGTGGTCACTGAGATGAGCCATCCCGGAGCGGAGCTGTTCATGGCCCCAATGGCGGAAGAAATGGCCCGTCTGGCGGCGGAGGTGGGAGCAGCCGGAGTTGTTGCCCCGGCCACCCGGCCGGAGAGAATCAGGCTCATTCGCTCTATAATCGGCGAGAGGCTCATCATCTCCCCGGGCGTGGGCGCTCAGGGGGGCTCTGCCTCTGCGGCTCTCCAGGCAGGTGCCGACTACCTCATCGTGGGCCGCTCCGTCTACCAGTCGGCGGACCCGGCAGCCGCCGCAAAAGAGATTCTGGATTCGCTATGAATGCTAAGGGATTTTCATGAGGGCAGAGGAGGCTTCTCCTCTTCACAGATCCCTCAAAATCCCCCAAAACTTCCTATATTAATATGTCCAATATATTATCATGATAGTAGCAGATATTGCAGTCATTCCCATGGGCACAGGAGCAAGTGCCTCACGGTATGTGAAAGCCGTGCACCAGGTGCTTCGCGATGCCGGGATCAGTTTTGTCCCCGGACCCATGTCCACGGCCATCGAGGCGGAGAGATTTGCGGCCATCTTTGAGTCCATCGAATCAGCAAATGAGAAGCTCGCGGAGATGGGCGTGCCCAGAATCATAACCACGGTCAGAATCGACTACCGGCTGGACAAGGAGATATCAATAATGTCCAAGGTGGGGTGCGATGCAAAAACATAGAAATGAATATTAATAGGAATGTCCAAGCTCGCATTCTATCTGGTGTCCTGCCAATGGGTGACTGCTTTAGCGATAAGATAGAGGAAAGAGAAAGCTATGGATACGGCTGTGCCGGCAGCCCTGATGACCTGCCTCATTTAACCCGCCGCCAGCTCATGGACATCATCGATTTCCTGCCTGATGCCACATTCGTTATAGATCAAAATAAGAGGGTTATCGCCTGGAACCGCGCCCTGGAGGAGATGACAGGCTTTAAAAAACAGGAGATGATCGGCAAGGGCGAATATGCATACAGCATTCCGTTTTATGGAGAGCCCCGCCCCATCCTGGTAGACCTGATCTACGACGACCGCCCCGCGGTCAGGTCTCAGTACCGGTACGTTGAGAAGAAAGGAGATACCTTCTATGCAGAATCTGCCTCGCCCTTCATGCTGGCCGGCCAGAAGGCCTATGTCTGGGCCACGGCGTCACCCCTGCGCGACGAAAAAGGCGAAATAATCGGGGCTATCGAGTCCGTTCGAGACATAACCAGCCGCATGAAGGCTCAGATTGAGTTGAAGAACAGCGAGGCCAAGAACAGGTCATTGCTCGATGCCATTCCCGATATCATGTTCCTCGTATCCGAGGACGGAACATTTCTGGACTGCAATGCTGTTGAGTCGTCATCGCTTTATCTGCCTCAAAAATCATTTTTGGGAAAGAATATTCAGGAAATTATGCCCCCCAGCCTGGTAGAGCAGACGTTCTTTTACATCGATCGGGCCAAGAGTTCGGGAAAGATGCAGATCTTCGAGTATGAACTTCCCGTAAACGGCAAGACCAGTCTCTTCGAGGCGCGCATCAATCCCAGTGGAGAGGATGCTTTTCTGGTGCTGGTCAGGGATATCACCGAGAGCAAGATGTCACAGGAGGCACTCTGTCGGGCCAAGGAGGAGGCAGAGGCCGCCGCCCGCGCCAAGTCGGAGTTCCTGGCCAACATGAGCCACGAGATCAGGACTCCTCTTAACGCCATCATCGGCATGACAGCAATCCTGCTCGACACTCCGCTAAACGATGATCAGAGGGATTGCCT
Organism: Methanothrix sp.; assembly: GCA_035353195.1. GTDB lineage: Archaea > Halobacteriota > Methanosarcinia > Methanotrichales > Methanotrichaceae > Methanothrix. Next base: position 8,479 of record DAOPZB010000045.1, read on the forward strand.
GGAGACGGTGAACAGCAGCGGGGACATGCTGATCTCTTTGATCAATAACATCCTGGACTTCTCCAAGATCGAAGAGGGCAAAAGGGAGATGGAAAAACAGCCCTTTGATTTGAAGGAATGCATACAGGAGGTCATGGACCTGCTGACTCCTGCGGCTGCAGACAGATATCTGACATTTGAGTATAAGATTGATGAAAGGATACCTGAAAGACTCTCAGGAGACGCCACCAGCATATCTCAGGTGCTGATAAACCTGATTGGAAATGCCGTCAAGTTCACCGATCGCGGCAGCATATCGGTGTGCGTATCCGGAAAAGCCCGGGAAGGGGGCGGGATGAAACTGCTCTTCGAAGTTTCGGATAGCGGCATAGGCATTCCCCAGGATCGCATGAACAGCCTCTTTCAGTCCTTCAGCCAGGTTGACATGTCCACCACCCGAAGATACGGCGGGACGGGGCTGGGCCTGGCCATCAGCAAAAAACTGGTCAACCTCATGGGCGGAGACATCTGGGTGAAGAGCGAGATCGGCAAAGGAAGCACATTCAGCTTCACAGTGGCTATTGACGAATGCCTGAAGGATGAGATCCTTCATGACGAGCCCCTGCAAAAGCTGGGCAGGGATTGGGAAAAGCCCCAGAAGACGAAGAAGCGGTCAATAAAAAATTCCTCTTTGCCCCAGGATATTTGCGGGCAATTGAAGCTGCTCCTCGCCGAGGATAATCTGGTCAATCAGAAGGTGGCCCTTCTAATGCTGAAGAAATTGGGGATAAATGCCGATGTGGCTGTTAACGGAAAAGAGGTTTTGCTGGCACTGGAGCAGAAGAGATACGATGTGATTCTGATGGACGTGCAGATGCCTGAGATGGACGGCTTTGAAGCGGCCAGGGCCATCAGAAAGCGCTGGAATCGCGGCCAGCCACATATAATCGCTGTAACTGCCTATGCCCTGGAAGGGGACAGGATGAGATGCATTGAGGCCGGCATGGACGATTACATCAGCAAGCCAGTTCGTCTGGAGGAACTGGCAGGCGCTCTGGGAAGATGCCCTTTCATGGCCCAGACGCAAAGTTAAGAATAAATAGTACGAAACAAGTATGCAAATATCTATATTGAGATTAGCGAGGATTGATGTGATATGTCTGAAGGAGATGAGATTTCCTGCGAAGCGATAGATAAATCGGTGCTTGCAAGCCTGCGGGAGTTGCAGGAGGCAGGCGATCCGGATATCGTTGCTGAGGTTGGCGGGCTATTCATCCAGCACTCGCCCGAAAAGGTCGAAGCTATAATGAAATCCGCCGAGAAGGGCGATGCCAAGGGGCTGCTGACCGCTGCTCACAGCCTGAAGTCCAGCAGTGCCTATGTCGGTGCCATGCGCCTGTCTGCCATGGCCAAGGAGCTGGAGCTGATGGGGCGGGCCAATGCTCTGGATGGAGCAGCAGAGAAGGCTCAAAGGCTCAACGCCGAGTTCTCCCGGGTTATGTCTGCTCTGCGCGCCGAGATCGAGCAGTCGGGCAAGTAATCCCACGTCCGGCAAATTATGCCGATGGAGGGCGAAATATTCTATTTTCGTCCTGTCCGATTCGGAAGCGAAGTTCCCCCGGCCATAGCTGCCGGGCTAATCCAGCAGTATCAGTCCGAATAGCTCAAACGTCTCTTTTCCGTCCTTTAAAACGCGAGGCTTGAATCCGGCGTTCTTCACCGTCTTGAAGACATCTATGCCGCAGGCTTCCATGGAAGGCCGCATGATCTGCTTGTTTCTGCATTTAACGCTGTCCAGGTCAAAGACGGCTTGATCCTTCTTTTGCATCTCCTCCAGGATGCATGTTTCGCAGAGGGCGCAGGGCATGGCATTCATGCCGAAGGCCCTGTAGTATCCTGCCAGGAAGGCGGCCCTTTCCAGGTCGGCAATGGTTTTTTGCATCCTGGTTACGCTGTTGCCCATTGCCCGCAGGGCATGTTTGGGTGGAAGCTTGGAGTCCGGTTTGGCCTCGAAGCGGGCCAGTACGGCGTAGCGGTATTCAGAGAGGACGGCCCTCGTCTCCTGGGGAGTGGGAGTGAAAGGGGGACAGCAGAGGTGTTTTCCATAATTCTCGCACCCATACCTGCATTTCAGCCTGACCCAGTCTGCAACTACCACTATCTCCGTGGAGATGAGATGCAGATCCTCATGAACGCTTTTCAATTCGGAGAGAAGCCCATCAATTTCTTTATTCATCATCACCAAATATGTGCGTTTCGAAAATATAAATGTTGATGCCCTCTAGTCGATCTGAGCAGTCTCTATGACCCGCAGGGGGATAGCTCCCAGCGCTCTGCCGATGGTCGATTTGGCGATGCGCCCGGCATGCTCCTCGCTCTCGGCATTGAATATCTTGATCTCAAAGAGCAGGGCGACCAGGGCCGTGCTGGCCACGAGAAAGACACCCGCCAGGGGCTCTTTGCACTCCGGGCAGTCCCACTGGCCCATCTCCACCTCAACAAAATCCATCTTCTTCTGATTCAATCTCTTGCCGGCTTCTGAGATGGCCACACCGATGGCGTCATCCTCGGTTTTGACATCTCTGACCAGCCAGGCACC
>DAOPZB010000046.1:0-10742 GCA_035353195.1 Methanothrix sp.
CAACGACTGCTCCGACGCGAAACTCGCCAATCTTGAGCGATTCTGATTTTGAGTTGATGGGATGATGAACGGTACGGAGAGGCGGCAGCAGCCCCACATGGCGTAGCTCCTCTTTGCGGGTGAAGAGCATGCGCCGCAGGTACTGGGGCGTGTCCATGTAGCCCAGCACCATATTTATGAATCGCGAATCATTGAACTCCGCATCCCGGTAGATCACGATGCGATTATACTGGAAGACTGCTGCTGCCCTTGCGATCTGGCCGATCCGCAGCGTGCTTTCACGCCTATCCCTGCTCTCCATGGTGAGAGAGGACGGGATAAGGATGGCTCTCTCGCAACATCCGGTCATCAAGGTTTCCTTTGTGGGAAGACGGAGGAGGTATAAAAAGGTTTGTAGAAGGGTGACCAGGATTCTCGAAGGCCAGAATGCTCAATTCCAAAGAGCTGCTATTAGAAAAAGATATGTACAAGTAAATACACGTACATTTACATATGTCCACCAAGACTATCACCATAACCGAGGAAGCCTACGATCGCCTTAAAGCCCGAAAAGGCGAGAACCAGAGCTTCTCCGAGGTCATAATCCAGCATTTTCCCGCCAAAAGAAAGCTCTCCGAAATCCTTGATGAAATAGGCAGAGATGACGAGCTTGCGGACAGAATCGAGGCCGCCTCCCGTGAAATGCGCCGATCGAAGATGCGAGACGTTGAGGTGTGATGATAATAATAGACACCTCAGTTCTGATCGATGCCCTTCATAGAAAGGACAATGCCATACGAAAGATCCTTGAACTGGAAGAGACGGGAGAGACTCTCTGCACCACTCAGGTAAACGTACTGGAGCTTTATAAAGGCGTATACAATCCTACAAAGTCGGAGGACGGATTAAAAAAGGTCAAGGCACTTCTTGATGGCTTTGTCGTCCTCGCTATTGATGAAGATGCTTATGATATATTCGGGGAGCTGTCCGCACAATTGAAGAGAAGGGGTGAGTCAATAGGCGACTTCGATGAATTGATCGCCGCCATTGCTCTGGTTCATGGGGCAACAATTGTCTCTACAGATCGCTATTTCGAGAGAGTTCCAGGATTGCAGTTCGATTTGGCTTAAGATGCAGCAATTGGCCTTGAAAGTATCTCATCATTCTCCCGCCCCCGCATCCCCCGTCGCTTCCCCCCCGCCCACAGACGCCGGCGCCCGCCACTCCAGCCGCCGGTAGATGTCCGCCGTGGCCAGCTTGGTGAGGGGCACTGCCACAAACAGACTCACCGTAGATGAGACGAAATCACCAGAAATGGCCGCAAAGTCCTCAGACACTATCGCGAGGAGCATGGTCACGGGAAGTTCGATGACTATGCTGGCTATTGCCGATATAAAGCCAATGACCAAACCCATCTCAATCCAGAAGATAAGCAGGTTCTTCATGTTCCCCCTGGTCATCCTGCTGCTCTGCTTCAAAGCCTCGATGGGACCGGAGCCCCGGTCTACAATAAAATAGCCGAAGAACTGATATTTCAAATGCAGATATGCCGCTGCCACCAGGGTGATCAGAATTGCTGCAACGAGGATATATTCCTCAGATGACCCCTTGGCCAAAAGCATGCTGAGGAAAATTGTAGGATAATAGGGGAGCGTGAGGATCAGATAAAATATAATGGTTGCTAGAAGGTACCTCGGTAGCAGATGATATTCTTTAAATAGATCTTTGAATTCAACTTCTTTATTATCTTTGAATTTTAAAGCGATCCTGAGCAATCCAAGTTCAACAACGAAATAGACTATCAAGAATACAAATAGCATCACGAGGCCTACGAATAGATCCTGAGAGCGCGGAGTGCTGTCCAAGGTCTGAAATTTGAGATAATATTTGATGATCAGAACAGGTATATTGTATAACACAGACACAATAATTATCAGTGTTATGAAGAAACGGAGATTCTTCTCCAGGCCGTTCAATCCGAATCTAATGGCATCAATGGAAATGAAATCATCACGATTCATGCTGATAAATATCATCTTAAAATACTTAAATCTATTTCAAAGGTCAGAATCAGAATGTACAGAAAAAAAGGAGGCTACGGCAGCATCACGCCCCTCCCGCAGGCAGCTCCTCGCCGCTCTTTTGCCCGCCCTCCAGCAAATCCAGTCCAACTGTTGCGGCAGATCGATCAGCCAGCCGCCGATAGATGTCCGCCGTGGCCAGCTTGATGATGGGCACGACCACTATCAGGTTTATCACTGTGACGATCAGATTCATGACCATGGTGAAGTAGACCAGAAGCTTTTGCGACAGGACGCCGGCCAGGACGGTCATCGGCGCTATGATTAGAATGCCGAAGAAGAGCAGTATCACGGCAAAGCCGCAAAACAGCTCCAGCCAGAAGATGAACAGATTCTTTTCGGCACCGCGGGTCAGCTCTGAGCTCCTTTTCAGAGCTTCGATTGGACCGAGGTTTTTATCTATGATGAGATAGCCGTAGAACTGATATTTTATAAACAGATATATCACTGCTATGAAGATCAGTATCATCATCAGAAACGATACGATCATCCCCAGGAAAGGATTCCTCATGAAGAGAATGCTGCCCATCGACAGCAGTATGGATGGCACAAAGATGATCAAATAGAAGAGAATCGATGCCGCCAGGTAAGTCGGCAGCCTGGGGTATCCGCGGAATAGATCCTCAATCTCCGGTTTTTTGTTATCCCGAAATCCCAGGGCGATCTTAAGAAGGCCCAGATCGACCAGGAGATAAACCAGCAGAGAAAGCAAAGGCATCAAAATCATCAGGATCACCATTCCTCCACCGGGAATAGTGCCGGACAAGCCTGAGAATCCGATAAACATAAACTGCAAGAGAAAAGGAATAAGGTATATTGCGGCAGCTATTATCATCAGGACAATAAAGAAACCGATATTTGCCCGAAGGCGGTTCCATGCGAATTGAAGTGGATCCATGGGATCGAAAATATCATATTTCATAATAAAATATAGCCGCCCAAAATATATGAATTTTTCTAAAAGATAAAAAGTCAATATACGGAGCAGTTTGCGGTCCAGCTACTTCGTCCCGCAGGAACTCTCCGTAAAGCTCTTCTCGAAGACCTCCCTCTCCGGGGCCACCTCGGCGAAGATCTGGGCCTGGAAGTGCTGCACCTCGGAATCCTCATCCAGCCACGCATCCGGTGGGAGGCCGGCCTTGACGCACGTCTGGGAGAGAAACTCCAGGGGATCAAAGCCCCACTCCGGGGCCACCTGGGGCAGCAGCAGCCCGGAGTAGGGACCCTTCCGGACAATCAGCCCGTCCCGGCCAATGACCACCAGCTCCGGCAGCCTCTTTTTGGGCTCGTCGTAGGCCTGGGGCTTGGTGAGGACCGTCACCTCCACCTCGATTCTCTTCAGCTCGGAAGGCCGCACCCTGGGAAAGCGCGGGTCTCTGGAGCAGGCATTGATCGCCGAGTCCACAATGGCCCGGCCCAGGGGCAGGACGGGCTCCGGATAGCCGATGCAGCCCCGCAGGTCGCCCTCCTCATGCAGGGTTACAAATACCCCCCTCTTCTCCCCAAATACGGCCGGCAGGCCCTCCGGCTCGACCACCTTCTTGCTCTCGATATAGCTTTGCACAGCCTGCCTGGCCAGGCGCACGGCCTGCCGGCCCTCTTCCAGTGTCAGCATGAACAATTGAATAGGACTGGAAACTATTAAAGAGTTGTGCGGCATTCGGATAAAGTCAGGCTCCCTGCTATTTTGTGTGGCCATCCTCAGTTCGTTCAGTTGTTAACTCTCTCTGTGCGTGCTCTGTGTCCTCTGTGTCTCTGTGGTGAAAAACGTCGTTAGCCACTGGTTATGGCCAATTGACCACGGACTGCTGCCAGAGAAGCACAGAGTGCACGGAGGACTCTCAGAGACGGAAATCAATTGCCCGCATGAAGTAGCAAAGAGCCTAAATCAGTTCCAGTTTATGCTGTTCCAGTACTCGTACTCGTGCTCCCAGCTCTCTTTGTTCATCTTCACCAGCCGCTTGAAGTACTCCCGGGTCTCCTCCTGCATCTCCCTCTGCTCGATGTAGTCGCGCCTGGCGGATATGTCTGCTGCCAGGCTAGAGCCCAGCACATAGGCCTTCTTCTGCGCTTCCTCAAGAGCCCCCGGCCCTTCAGACATGGCCGCGCCCACGCTCCCCGTGACAAAGGCCCCGAAATTGAGCATCAGAGCGTCCAGGTAGGTTGTGACCTGATCGTAGTTGCTGCCTCCGCTGGCCACGCTGCAGCAGTACTTTCCCGTGAGCAGTTGGCAGTGAATGGCATCGGCCATGCGGTCGATGAGCGCCTTCATCTGAGCGGTCACAGTGTGGAAGTAATTGGGCGATCCCCAGACCAGGCCTTCTGCAGCCATGATCTTGTCGTAGAGTGCCTGAAAGTCGTCTTTATGAATGCACTCGCCGGTCTTGAAGCAAACCTGACAGGCGTTGCAGTACTTGATATCCAGATCGCAGACATCCACCAGTTCCACATCGGCTCCCCCGGCCTTCGCGCCCTCCAGGGCGGCCTGGACCAGCCTCAGCGTGGTGCTCTTCGAGCCCCGCGGGCTTGCACAGATTCCCAATACATTCATGCTTTCTTCACCTCGATAATTCTTCGCATCGATTTTAAAGTGAGAACTTGTGATACATCATGGCATAAAGAGCCGAAATATGCAGGATCCCCACCAGGGCAGACTGCTCGGACGGACTTAACGGCTGGAGGCGCGCCGGGGGGATGCACTTGCCGCTCCGGGCATAAACGGCACCTCCCCTCATGCGGGCGCAGATGAAGCCGCCGGCATCACCCTCCACGAATATCTCCCCGTCCCTCATCTGCACCCCCGTAAAGTCGCCGCTTCTGCCCCGCACCACCACCCGGCCCCCTCGCAAGAGGGCCCCCGTGTTGCGACCGGCGTCACCCTCCACGTCGACCTCGCCCGAAGACATGAGAATGCCGGTGCTCATCCCCACATCGCCCTCTACCAGCACCCTCTTCCCTGCGGGGCTCCGGGCGGCTATCGTGTCCCTCAGAATTCCGTCCCGAAGCACCAGGCCCGACTCATCGGATACATTCGGCTGCAGGACGGCGAGACCCTTTTCTAAAACCTCTGTTATGGAGATGAACTTCCTGTATCCCGTCATGTCGCTGGCCGCCTCGACCACATTTCCCAGGGGGGGCATAACGGCCCCGGAGACGTAGATGGCCCCCCGCAGCATGCTGATGCCCATTCGGCCGGCCACGTCTCCGTCCACAACTATGTTGCCCGTGCCCTCTATGGCTCCGCCCCGGCCTCCGAAGCTCACCAGGTCCACGCCCATGCTTGACCCCAGACGGGACCCGACATCCCCGGAGATGCGCACGTCTTCCCCGCTGGAAAGGGCCTGCACCATTCGGCGATAGCTCACGCCGGCCACAGCCCCATCCATGTCCAGCCTCTCTCCTTTGTGCTGCCAGTAGAAATCAAATGTAAAGTCGCAGAGGCACGCCTCTTTAGAGGCCCTGATCTCTATCATGGCAATTTGGAGGGCTGGGTGGGCTGAGGATTCTGCTTTTGCGGCTCAAGGGGCTCAACGCCCGCCAGGCGTTTGGAGACATTGACCCCCACCACAGTGATGAGTATGGCCACGATGGCCGATATGGCCAGATACTGCACTGATTCGACCATGCCCATGCCGTACTTCAAGTCGGCATTGCTGGCCAGGATGAAGCTGCTGGCAGACCAGATGATCAGTCCGGTGGCCAGCAGGAAGAAGAGATAGGAGATGGTCCGGGCGTCTCTGATCCCTTCCAGGTACATGTCCATGATCTTGCCCAGGTTTACGCAGAGGGCGGCGGCAATGTACCACCAGACGCTGGCATTGAGATAGATCATCATGAGCATGAAATAGCCGGGGGAGATGGGCTCGTGATAGTATTGCCAGAAGTAAGCGATCCCCCTAACGGTGGCTATCACCACCAGCATGGCTGCCAGGATGTAGGTGATGAAAGCGATTTTGCCGGCGTAAAGGGACTTTCTGAGCGTCTGCTTGGCCTCCTCCATGGAGTCGTCCAGCCCCAGGCCCCGAAAGAGCAGATACAGCCCCACGGCACCGGTGATGGCCACCACAGCCCCGCTGGGATAGCCCAGCAGGCTGAATATGGAGAACATGAGCAGAGCCAGCGCCGGCGGTATGAAGAAGGTGTGGCTGATCTTGGGGTCGTTGAAGACCTGCTTTAGGAGATAGTAGGTGCTCTCCAGGTTGGGGCTCTGCTTGATCAGCACCCGGCGCACGCCGTCCACCCTGACCCGAGAATGAATTATGGGCAGGATGGCCTCGTCCTCAGCTCCGTCCGAGACCACCACCACTCCGCCGGGACGGATCTCGGCGAGCAGCCCCTCCAGTTGAGCGGCCAGCTTGCCGTCCGAGACCAGGCCGACCTTGAGGTCTCCGGCAATGGAGGCAATCTCTGCGGTCTTGCCGGACCTGACAAGCTCATCCAGGAGCTTTATGCCTCCGAAGATGGTGTTGACGTCCGAGTCCTCCGGATCAGCCATGCCCAGCCGCAGGGCGGCATCGAGATTGGCCTGCCTGCCCACCACCGGACTGACTACACCCCCCTTTCGGCCCAGATCGTTGTCTCGGTCGATGCAGAGAACCAGGATATCCATAGTCTAATATTTGAAAAGATTGTACTTAAAGGATTCTGTAGAGCGCTTTATAGATGCTTCGCAAAGATATTTAAGCGATTAAGATCCAGCGGCGGATATGCAAGCCTTCCTCGACAGACGGACGGTGCTCTGCTTGATGCTGTTGCTGCCGCTGGTATTGCTGCTATTCATATCAACGACTGACGCCTATTCTCTGGATATGCCCGGCCTGAAGGGTCATGTGGCCCGCTACAACTCCAATATCGATAAAGCGCCGGAGCTGCTCAAGACCGTTCTCGGCAGCGAACTTGTCAACCTGGTCGTCACCAGAGATAACGGAAGCGTTTTCCGGGCAGGAATGGATGTCAAGAACGGCAGAATTGTGCACCTTATCCCGGAGGGCTACAACAACTCCACCATGATAGTAACCACCAACCAGAGGACCATAAATCAGGTAGTGGGAGCCAAGGATAAGATCACCGCATTCACCAATCAGATCGATCAGGGAAATATAGACATCCAGACAAACAACTGGATCTCTGACATCAAGATTCAAAGCCTGCTGTCCAGCAGCAGCGTCCTGCAGTTCGGCTTCAACCTGTTCTTCGGATGAATGGGCTGTCGAGTGTAAATAAAAAAGAATCAGGTGAAGACCTCGCCCGTCCTCACCTTGCCGGACTTCTCCACAGCAGACACGAAGATCCTGCCGTCTCCGAATTTTCCCGTGCGCCCGGCGTCGCAGATGGCCTTCATGACCGAATCGACCTCTTCATCGGCTACGTAAAGCTCCAGCTTGAGTTTGGGCAGCATGTCCACATCCATGCTCCCGCCCCGGTACTGCAGCTTTATGCCCTTCTGCTCGCCTCTGCCCAGCACGTCGATGACCGTCATGGCGACGACGCCCTTCTCCTCCAGGGCTTTCTTGATCTGCTCCAGCCTCTCCGGCCGAATTATGGCCTCAATCTTTTTCATGGCAAACCCCTTTGTATCAGCTCAGATGCTTCAGATATTCGTCTTTCTTTCGGGATCTATCTTCCGGACTGTAGCCTGAGGCTATCGCCTTCCTGCATCCTTCAGGTATTCGTCAGGCATCCTTCAGGTATCCTTCAGGCGTAGGCCTTCTCGCCGTGCTGGGATATGTCCAGGCCCACGTACTCCTCTTCCTCGGTCACCCTCAGTCCCATAACCGAATCCACCACTCTGGCCAGGACGTAGGTCATCACAAAGGCGTAGACCACTGACGCCCCGGCGGCCATGATCTGTACGGCAAACTGGTTAAAGTTGCCGTAGAGCAGGCCGGTGTAGCTATTGACCGCTGATGTGGCGAATATGCCGGTGGCAATAGCGCCCCACAGGCCGCCCATGCCGTGCACCGCCCAGGCGTCGCAGCTCTCATCCAGGCCGCGGCCAACGCGGAAGAGCAGAGCCATGTAGCAGAGCACGCCGGCTACAGCGCCGATGGCAATGGCACCGGCGACATCCACATAGCCCGCCGCCGGGGTGATGGCAACGAGGCCGGCTATTCCGCCGCTCACCATTCCCAGGGCACTGGGCTTTCCTTTCAGCCAGCTAGCGGCAAGCCAGGTGAGGGCTCCGGCAGCAGCAGAGGTGTTGGTGACCACCAGAGCGCTGGCAGCAAGACCATTCGCCCCCAGGGCCGAGCCGGCGTTGAAGCCGAACCAGCCGAACCAGAGCAGCCCGGCCCCGATCATGGCCATGGGGATGTTGTGCGGCTCCATGACGTACGATCCGAAGCCCATCCTCTTGCCTATCACCAGGGCGATGGCCAGAGCGGAGAAGCCGGAGCTGATGTGCACCACTGTGCCCCCGGCGAAGTCCAGAGCCCCCATCTGAGCCATCCAGCCGCCCGCCCAGACCCAGTGGGCCAGGGGATCGTAGACCAGTGTGGTCCAGAGCAGAGCCAGCACGATGAAGGAGCTGAGCCGGACCCGCTCGGCCACGGCGGAGGTGAGGATGGCGAGCGTCACGGCGGCGAAGACCATCTGAAAGGCCACGTAGATCAGATGCGGGAGGTTATTCGCCAGCGGAGCCTCCCCCAGGCCCACGCCGCTCAAGGCAACGTAGTTCAGGCCCCCGATGATGCCGGAGACATCCGTTCCGAAGGAGAGGCTGTAGCCGAAGAGCACCCATTGCAGGCTGGCTATGGCAAAGGCCAGGAAGGACAGGCCGATCATCGAGACCACGGTTTTGCTTCTCACCAGGCCGCCGTAGAAGAGGCCCACGCCCGGCGTCATGAGCATGACCATGGCGGTTGACACCAGGACCCATGCTGTATCACCACTGTCTATTGGCAAAGCAGATCACCTTGAATTGATTAATGAATGCGAGAGTTGGTCGATTATTGCGGTTCATTTGCCGCCCCCCGTCAGGAGATCTGGGGGGGCGAATTTTTGCTGAATATAGCCTGGAGCCGGGTATTTAAAAGAGTATTTGATATAAATTGGGAAGGGATGTGAAAAGGTCATAATGGTTCATAGCGGCGCATAATCGCGGACACCGCCGGCTCCGGGAGCTCCCTGAGATGGAATATTTTGGACAGGGGTAAAATCAGACTGCTTAAACCTGACGTCCCTCAAACCCGCATCCACGAAGAAGGACCTCCGCTTTGTGCGTCCTTTGTGAGCTTTGTGCTCTTTGTGGTGAAGTTCTCAGATTTTGATTAACAATTTGAGTACTACTAATAACCACAAAGAACACAAAGCGCGCAAGAACTCACAAAGAGGGCTTTTTCGTACCACAAAGAACCACTTCAACATCCACATTAAATAGCGAGAAGCCACAAAAAGAGCTGCCGGGAGAGGAGAGAGAGGCTGCCTCTAGACCGCCCCGCAGCCCCTCTCCTTCGTCCTCACCCGCACCACCTCTTCCACCGGATAGACGAAGATCTTGCCGTCCCCCGCCTCCCCGGTCTGGGCATAGGCGCAGACGAGGTCGATCACAGTATCCACGTCCTTGTCATCGACCACCATCTCCAGCTTCATCTTGGGCAGAAACTCCACCCGATAGTCCCCGGCCCGCCACTGCAAGGCGATGCCCTTCTGCCGGCCCCGCCCCTTGACCTCACTCACAGTCATGGCGGAGAGGCCTTGGCCGTCCAGCTTGTCCCGCAGAATATGCAGCTTCTCGGGCCGGATTATGGCTTCAATCTTTTTCATCTCCCATACCTCACATTCACATGTAAGCGCCTTCGCCGTGCTGGCTGATGTCCAGGCCCACCGCCTCCTCCTCCTCTCTCACCCGCAGCCCCATGACGGCATCTATGACCCTGGCCAGGCCGTAAGTGACGGCAAAGGAGTAGCCCCAGGTGACGGCGATGGCGATGAGCTGCACCACCACCTGATGGGCATTGCCGGATAACAGCCCCGCCGCGCCGATGGAGGCGAATATCCCCGTGGCCAGTACGCCCCAGGTGCTGCCTATGCCGTGACAGGCCAGGACATCCAGCGAGTCGTCCACCCGGCCGCTGCCCCGCACATAGAGTATGGCATAGTAGCCGGCAATGGCCGCCACGACGCCGATGGGCACCGCCGCCAGAGGCGTCACATACCCTGCCGCCGGGGTGATGGCCGCGAGGCCCGCCACAGCGCCGGTGACTATCCCCAGGGCGGAGGGCGCCCTCTGCCTCCAGGAGAGCAGCATCCAGGTGGTGGCGGCAGCCGCGGCAGAGGTGTTTGTTGTGACAAAGGCATTGGCGGCGATGCCGTTAGCGGCCAGAGCCGAGCCCGCATTGAACCCGAACCATCCGAACCACAGCAATGCCGCGCCCATGACCGTGGTGGGAATGTTATGCGGCTCCATGGGGTCGGTGCCGTAGCCCCGCCGCGCCCCTATGACCAGGGCCACCGCCAGGGCCGAGACTCCGGCGGTGATGTGCACCACAATTCCCCCCGCGAAGTCCAGTGCGCCCATCTGAGCCAGCCACCCGCCCCCCCAGACCCAGTGGGCCACGGGATCGTAGACCAGCGTTGCCCAGAGCAGGGAGAAGACCAGGAAAGAGGAGAACTTGATCCTCTCCACGTAGGAGCCGGTGATCAGGGAGACGGTGATGATGGCGAACATGGCCTGAAAGATCA
>DAOPZB010000047.1:0-10735 GCA_035353195.1 Methanothrix sp.
AGTTTGCCGGGCAGGAGAAGAACCAGGCAAAGGCCAGCAAGTATGGCTTTAACGGCCTTAACGGTTACCATTCTGAAGAAGAGGCCGTCAGCGGAGATGTGATCATCCAGGCGCAGAAGATCTGGAAGGAAAAGAAGAACGCCGGCAAGGATATCTGCGCCGTGTTTGTGGCAGATGTCTCCGGCAGCATGATGGGCGACCCGCTCAACAATCTGAAGCGTTCATTGCTCCAGGGCCAAAACTATATCGGCAAGGACAATCTGGTGGGGCTGGTGTCATATTCGGACAACGTCCGCATCGACATGCCCATATCCAAATTCGATCTGAACAACAGGTCCCTATTTGCCGGAGCGATCGATGACATGCAGGCCCACGGCAGCACGGCAACCTTTGATGCCATTGCAGTCGCCGTGCAGATGATTGAGGAGCAGAAGGCCATCTATCCCAATCTGAGGCCGATAATCTTCGTTCTCAGCGACGGAGAAACCAATAAAGGGCATTCGCTCAACGAAATTAGGGGAATCGTGCAGGCATTTGAGATACCAATATACACAATTGGATACAATGCGGATATCCCGGCCCTGCAAGCCATCTCCAGCATAAATGAGGCTGCCAGCATCAACGCCGATACGGATGACGTTGTGTATAAGCTGGGAAATCTGTTTAATGCTGAAATGTAGGCGCAGGAGCAACACAAGAGCAACATAAGAGCAAGAGGGGCTAACATGGCATTTACAATGGAAATTCCCGATGAGGCGGCGATTAAGAAGGAGATCGTAGAGCAGGTGAGGCCGGTGCCGGATGAGGTGGCCAGGCTGCAATCTTTAGCAGAGGGAAATGCTGCTCTGATCTTGACCATGAATATCGATGAATTTGCCGCCAGGAAGCAGATCCTACAGTCGATTGAGTCCTTTGGGGCCGATTCCATGAAAAGCTCAGCAGTCAAGAATTCTCTGCTGCAGATAACTGTCGGCAGCCTGTCCAAAGGTGGGGATGAAGGCAGCATTGTGACCAAGGGTTTGATGGATTTGAACCGGGAATTAAAAGATCTGGATCCGAGCCTGGTGGATTTTACCAGGACCGGAGTTCTCGGCAAGATCTTCGATCCGATCAGGGCCTATTTTGCCCGCTACCAGAAGGCAGAGTCGGCCATTTCCGATATCATCGTCTCTTTGGATAAAGGGAAGACGGTATTGAAGAACGATAATATTACTCTGGAGATCGAACGGCAGTCGCTCACCGATTTGACCCGAAAGCTGATGAAAGAGATTCAGCTTGGCAGCCTGATGGACGAGTCAATAGAAAAGCAAATCGAGGCCGCCAAAGCCAGGAACGAAGATCCTGAGAAGATAAAATTCGCCTCTGAGGAGATCCTCTTTCCCCTGCGGCAAAGGATTATGGATATGCAGCAGATGATCGTCGTCAATCAGCAGGGTGTGATGGCGACGGAAATCGTGATCAGAAATAACAGGGAACTGATGCGCGGAGTGGATAGGGCCAGGAATGTGACCGTCTCTGCTTTGCGTATCGGAGTCATGATTGCCGGAGCGCTCTATAACCAGAAGATCGTCTTAAAGAAGATCCAGATGCTAAATGAGGTCACCAATAATTTCATCAGCAGCAATGCACAACTGCTGAAAGGCCAGGGATCGGAGATTCAGAGGCAGGCAATGGAAACGAATATCTCCGTCGAGACACTAAAGACTGCATTTGCCGATGCAATGGAAGCCCTGGATGCCATCAGCACCTACAAAGAGGAAGCTCTGCCAAAAATGTTGGACACCATCAACCAGTTCAGGGAACTGGCCGCCAGAGGCGAAGAGCAGATTGCAAAGCTGGAGAAGGGGCATAAGCTGGAGATGTAGCCCGAAAAGAGGGCAGCCATGCTGCCGGATAGCGATGGACGGCAGCAGCCTGCCCGCAGGCAAATGGAGGCTATAGGGCGAGCTGCTTGTTGTGCTCCAGAACCTCCGCCATGCTGTCCGCCCCCTCAATCGAGCCCGGGAAGTTGGTGAAGATGATTCGGGTGGCATTGATGCCTCTATCCTTTAAGGCCTCCTCAATGCCCTTGGCCAATTCACCGGACTGCATATTCTCGATGACAAATGAGACATTCTTATACCTGTCCGGATTGGAGTTGATGTCATCCACAATTTTGGCTGCGGTCTTTGTGCCATTCATGGCAAATTCAGGGGCAAAGAAGTTGACCACATTCATTCCCAGCCACTTCTGTACCGGCTCCCTCTGCCAGAGCATGACTATGACAGATGTCCGGTTTAGCTGCTTTTTCTCCTCTTCTGTGGGCTCAACTGAATCAAAGCTCCTGGAATACCCGTCAAATCCCTGCTGGTAGAGGCTGCTATTGGCCGGGTCCTTCTCTATGAGCCAGCCCTTTACCTGCTCAGCCGCCATCCGGGCATTGTCAGGAGTGTTCCACTCCTTTGATGGATTTGATATGGTTTTCCAGGAGACCGCCCCAAAGCCGTTAGCTTTCATGAAGTCGCTCACAGCCGGCATATTGTACTTGATATCATTGCTGTCGTTATAGGCAAAGAAAAGGTCGGCATCACTGATGAAATCCATGTTAAGCTGGATTCTGCTGGGTATGATATCCGACTGGAGGTGGGGGCAGAGAGTTGGATCTGCGATAGAGATGGCCTCGACCCTTTCTCCGCCGATGGATTCTGCCATATCCATCAGGACACTGGTTGTGCAAACGACCTTCAGGAATGCTGGATCTGCATCTGCGCCTGCGACGGCGGCTGCAAACAGCAAAGAGATCAGGCAAATCGAGCTAAATAGGCTGATGTATTTCATGAATTGCACTTAGTATTACGAAATATTTAAATCTAACTACAATTTCTTAAAATTTTTGCAATATTAATTCTCCCATCAAATGACATGTTACTCGGCCTTTGTGTTTATCCTCCTCTTGAAAGAGAGCATCACCGACAGAGCGAATGCCGCAGTGAGAAGGAGGGCGACCAGGGGAGCGACAGGAAGAGTATATTTAAAGCCTGCCCAGACGCCGAGAATGCTCACCGAGAGGGCCACCAGCGGAGCGGCGATGAACATGCTTTTCACATTGAAGCAGAACTGGCCGGCAATTGAGGCGGGAGTTACCAGCAGCACGAATATCAGAAGCCCTCCCACGATATTGAGGCTCAATGCCACTGATATGGCGATGATAAACAGCAGGATATAATAGACCGGCCTGACCCTGATGCCTGCCGCCTCAGCGATCTTCATATTGAACATGATGGCCGATATCTCTTTGAAGAATATCAGTACGAAGGCAATGGTTAGAGCCGATACGGCGGCCAGAGCATAGATCTCTTCCCTGTAGAGCGAGACCACATCGCCGAAGAGAAGGGCAGTGGAGGAGATGCCGGTCCCCAGGTACTGCATATAGGAGATGAGAAATACAGCCACTGCCATGGACATGGCAAAAAGGACACCCAGGGTAGCGTCGGCAGCCATCTTGGCCTTATCGCTAACCGGGCCGATGAGGGCAGCCACCGCCAGGCTGAAGACTATGGCCGCCGCCTGGGCACTGGCACCCAGGAACATACCCAGAGCGGCTCCCGCAAATGCGGCATGGGACATAGTTATGCCAATCGATGAAAGGCTGGTGCGGGAGATAATGACCCCCAGGATGCTGCAAGCGATTGAAACGAAGATCATGGCTTCTGTGGCATGGCACACCACATTGTTGGTGATCCAGGGCTCAAGCATTCAAAACACCCGTCGCTTCCCTGAAGGCTCTCCCTTCCGTCGACGCACGGCATTGATTTCTGATGATATCTTCCACTTCATCCGCCCAGCAGTTTTCGTCAAAGGTGATGCGCCCCTGGTTCATAACCGCCAGCCTGATGGGAATGTCGGGAAGCCCGTCGAAGGCATGGGAGACGATGAGCACCGGCTTTCCGCTCCTGCAAATCTCCTTGAGTATATCTTGCAGATATTTCCTGGCATGAAAATCCAGGTTGCTGAAGGGCTCGTCGAGCATCATAACCTCCGGATCCTTGGCGATGTTGTGGGCGATCATGGCCTTTTGCTGCTGGCCGCCGCTGCATGTGCCTATGAACTTATGGGCAAGGTCTTCCATGCCGACCATGGAGATGGCCCTGCACACAGCCTTTTGGTCGGCCTTTGATGGTTGGGCGGCAATGCCCATACGGCCGAAGCGGCCCATCATAACCACCTGCTCCACTGTGAACGGCGTGAAGGGATCGAAGTAGAAGTTCTGTATGACGTATCCCACCCTCCGCCTCACTTCATTGCCCTGGCGGCAGACGTCCAGGCCGCAGACATTTGCCCTGCCGTGAGTGATTTTAACCAGGCCGTTGATTGATTCCAGGAGCGTGGTCTTGCCGGCGCTGTTGGGCCCACCGATAACCACATATTCCCCTCCGTCCACTGAGAGGGATAGGTCCCTTATGACTGCCTTGGATCCGCCTTCGTATGCGGTATAGATGCCCTCAAGATCTATGATAGACAATTGTCTCACCCGGGTCGCTTGAAGAATATTGAGTCTGCCATGATGCCTAAGGGATGCCTTCGAACGTGAAGAGCTGGCTTTCGGGCATGTGATACATATCCTCTGCCATCTTCTCTATGAGAAGGCTGTATCCCTCGCTTCCCTGGGGGGGGAAAGCCATCTTCTTCGGCCGGATGACGATCTTCCTGTCGGCGCAGCTAAATTCGCAGCGTATCTCATTATCGGGGATTATCTCAATGTTTCTCTTTCCAAGGGTGCAGCCGCTTGCTATCTGCACACCATCGGCCAGGCACGATTCAGGAGGGACGCCCTTGCAGAAGACCCGGGCCTTCATCTGGAAGGGATCGCTGCAAAAGTTGGCTTTTACAAATCTGCCCATCCTATAGCCCAGTACAATGTAGGGGCCGAGGTGGCCGTGAAATGCCGCCAGGTCCTCAATTGTATGCTCCCTATCGATGCCTGTATATCTGCATCCTTCGCCATGTGCTGCGTGAGTCATTATCGGTGGCCTCCATAAACTTGAATATATGCGTGCTTGTTTGATGTTACATATTAATTTATTGCACGAAAAAGTTAACACTTGACATTTTAACAGTGTTAACGAGCTTACCTAAGATAGCCATATAAAATATCAAGCAGCCATCGAGGAGCCCTGGCAATTGGGCGAGTCACGCCAGCATCTCTCTTCGCAGGAGATTCCTCGCATTGCTACCGCCAGGCAAAAGTTTGCTATGATATCCGCCTGAAGAAGACCAATTACTCCAGCAGGTTCAAGAATTGCTACTCAATATGCTTATAGATGGCCCATTTGGGTCTGAACAGCCATGCTCTCATGAGCTATGCGCGAGGGAATATACCGATTTTATGGACCGCCTATGTTCAGTCTATCAACATTAGGACTCCTTCAGGATGGAAAAAGGCCATAAATTAAATATCGAATCCATATGATTCGGCCAATGTGAATATTCGAAAGAATTAAAATTAGTGCTATACTATTTAAAACTTAGAAGGAAATTTTAAGATTTGTTATTATTATTCCTATCAAAATTGTCATGAATAGGTGGTGTAATTTCAAAAAATTTTTGCTATTTAATCCTGAAATCAATAGCAATAAAGCTTTTATATTCATTTAAACGACTCCAAACCAAGCAAAAGATCCTGGAGGTGAGATTAAATGTGCTGCCATACTGGAGAAAAACATATACATGCCCATGATCACAATGGAAAGGTGCATGAGCATGAGCACGTTCACGATGCAGATCATCACAAGCATCCGCATAAGTGCTGCCATAGCCACTGAGAAAATTTTTTAGTTATATTTTTAAATTTTTGATATTTGTGCAATCCACAATCTCCGGATTAATGCTACAAAAAGCAAAAGACTTATTAACTAGTAAGATATTAAACTCTGAAATGGCGACAGAAAGCCGGGCGACCTCCTTTACCGTCCTCCGCCTGTCGTGGGTCTCCGGCCTCCTGCCAGGGCCGGACTCCTCTTCTGATAAGGGCCGAGTAGAATCATGAAAAGAGAGGCTGGCTCCATGGCATCCCTCAGAATCACAGATATCAGGAGAAACTGCTGTGATAGTGGATCTGATCTTGTGAATGCCATCTTTCTAAACAAGGAAGTCTGTGATAGCGAAAAGTTGAACCCCCTCATCGGCATTTTGATACTGGAGAGCGCAACCGCCGGGCAGACTAATCCAGAAATAGGAGTTCATCGCGGAGAACAATATGTGCGGATGCGGGCAAAGCCCGGACATGGCTGATGTAGGGTCGATCTCCAGCACTCCATCTTTGCGATTCAGGCATGCCTTTGCAATGGCGATCAACTGTCCTATCAGATGGTTGCATGTCTGTCCGAAAGCTCATTGGAGGTCGGATCCATTCAATTTTTCGGGATCTATGTCCTGCTATGGAGATTTCCTTGAGATACTTTCAGTAGCAATCTAAGCAAAAGATTTATTACTTAGTATGATGATATAAGATATTAGTACTAAGTGCAGCCAATGAGGTAGTTTCGATGCTGGAAAAAGAAAGCGAATCGTCTCTGAGCAGAGTGGTCATCTCGGATGCTGCCGTACCCTTCGTATCCAGGGGAGGCCGCCTCTTCTCAGGGCAGGTTGAGGCATCAGATCCGGGAATTGAAGACGGAGAACTGGTATTGGCCGTGGATAAGAAAAACAATCCCATAAGGGTAATGCAGATTTACAGGGAGGCATGATAAGAAGGCGATCGGAGCAATAGTCCAATTTTTTGTTCAACCTGAAATACTGCCATTCAGGCACAAAAAAATCCCGGATTAGATCCTCGATTCCCAATTCTCACTCAGGAAAAGAGAGATCGATTCCGGGATTCCTCTTCTAATATGAAGATCACTCCTCATTAAAGAATAGCTGTTTCATGAGACATGAATCTCACGACCTCCGGCTGATGTGATATAAGAAGGTAAGACAGCCCTCTTTCTCTCTGCAAGTCTTTAAGAAGGCCGAGTATCTGAGCCTGGACGGAGATATCCAGGGCGGACGTGGGCTCGTCCAGGATCAATACCCTGGGATTGAGAAGCAATACCCGGCTCAGGGCAACTCTCTGCCCCTGCCCTCCCGAAATCTGAGAAGGGTAGCGGCAGAGCAGCTCCTCGGAGAGGCCTACCCCCTCCAGGGCCTCCAGGGTCCTGCTCCTCCATTCCTTCTCAGGTGTCTTCAGCAATCTCAGGACCTCATGAATGGACCTTTCAATGCTCTTCCTGGGATTCAAAGAGCCCTCTGGATCCTGGAAGACCATCTGCACACCCCTGCGATAGGCCCTCAGTTCCTCTCCCTTCAGATTGCGGATATCCTTCTCATGATAGAGAATGCGTCCCGCAGAGGGGTTTAGCAGCCCAGCCAAAATCATTCCCAGAGTGGTCTTGCCGCAGCCGGACGGGCCCATAAGCCCTAATGTGCGACCCTCTTCGATCTTCAGGGAGACATTCCGCAAGACCTGATGCCGCTTTCTGAAGACCAGTCCGGACACATAGGTCTTGTCGATACCTTCCGCCCTCAATATAGCCGGCACCTGACCTCCCGCAAGACCTCCCCCTCCGGGCCGAGGATGCGCACCATCTGCAGACCGGCTTTCATACAGCATTCATCTTGCCTCTCCGGGCACCTGGGGTAGAACCTGCACCCTTCCGGCGGTTCGATCATGGATGGAGAGCTTCCCGGTATGGGCTGAAAGCCTCTCTGGGGCAGGCAGTTTAAGAGGGCCTTTGTATAGGGATGGAGGGGTTGATTGAAAATATCTTCACATCTGCCGGTTTCTATAATCTGGCCGCAGTACATGACTGCCATCCTGTCGGATATCTTTCTTGCCAGCCCAAGGTCGTGGGTGATAAGAAGCAGAGATGCCCCGGCGCTATCTCTCAGCCTGGCGATCTCCCCCATCACCTCATCAGCCGAATTCGCATCCAGCCCTTTGCTGGGCTCATCGGCTATAATGATCTTCGGAGACAGGATCATGGCGGCGGCGATCATCACCCTCTGATTCATGCCTCCGGAAAGCTGAAATGGAAACATTCCGGGAATCGCTCTGTTCCCCAGTCCCAGGCGGCGGAGCATTTCTCCCGCCTTATCCAGGGCCTGACTTTTAGGCAGTCGCCAGTGGATGATAACAGGTTCTGCTATCTGCTCTGCCGCTTTGATAATGGGATTCAGGGCTAAAGACGGATTTTGGAATATCATTGCTATCTCGCTGCCCCTGATGCCGGCCATCTCCTTTTCGCCCAGTGAGAGAAGATCCCTTCCCTCATAGATTGCCCTTCCCCGAACATAGGCATTGCCGGGAAGAAGCTGCACTATGCTGCTGACAACTACCGATTTGCCGCATCCGGTCTCACCTACGAGAGCGACAGTCTCCCGCTCATGCAGCTTCAGGCATACGCCATCCGCTGCCATGACCCGTCCCATTGCCGTCTCAAAGCTCACAGACAGATCCTCGATGCTCAGAATCGCCTGATTGTTGGCCATGGATTCGCTTGCCGCCCTGGAGCATCCTTGCATAAAATCCTGAAGATCGGTCATTGCAGCCTCAGGGAGACGCTCTCTCTCTCCTCCAGCATTGAGCCCAGCAGCACCACGGAGAGGACAAAAAGGGTTATGCAAAGCCCCGGTGCCATGTACCACCACCATAGCCCATTTAAAAATCCGCCCCGGGAAAAGGCGAAGTTGATCATCATGCCCCAGCTCTTCATGGTGGGATCTCCCAGTCCCAGGAAGGATATTGATGCTTCCGCAATCATGGCCGAGGCTATGGAGAGCAGAAACTTGGGCATTACTACATGGGTGATATTGGGCAGCACATCCGAAAGCATGATGTGCAGGCTTGAGAATCCGAGCGACCTGTTGGCCTGCACGTATCCCGTCTCCCTGATCTGCAGAGCTTTGGAGCGAACCACCCGAGCAGTTGACGTCCACCACAGGCAGCCCATGAGCAATGCCACCAGCCAGAGGCTGGGCCTCAGAAATGCTGCCAGGACGATTATCAGAGGAATTTGGGGGATCATGAGGAAGATATCCGTGATTCCCATGATGATCTCATCAGCCATCCCTCTAAAGTATCCTGAGACAAGTCCCGCCGCTGTGCCGATGGCCGTCGACATCAGCGCTGCTCCAAATCCCACGATCACAGAGGCCCTCGATCCGAAGATCAGCTCGGATAAAATGTCCTGACCCAAGTCATTTGTACCCAGGAGATGCAGCTCGTCCGGCGGAAGATAAGGCTCAAACCTGTACCACGGGTCATAAGGAGCCAGTACAGGGGAGAGAGCGGCCATGAGCAGAAAGGATGAAAAGAAAGCGAGGCCCAGCCAGCCGGATTTTGAAATGATCATCGGCATGAGCCTATTGCCTTTCCATTCATTGAGCCTTTCGCAAAAGTCCGTCATACTACTCCCACTTCACCCTTGGGTCAAGCCTGCTGTAGAGGAGATCGGCCAGCAGGTTAGCTGATACGACCATGATGGTGATGATGAGAAAAGAGCCCTGCAAAACCGGATAGTCGCGGGAGAGCAGCGCATCATATATCAGGCTTCCCATGCCGTTCATGGAGAAGACGATCTCTATGAAGAGCGCCCCGCTCAATATGAATCCAAAGTCCAGGGCCAGCAGGGTTATGATGGGCAGAAGGGCATTCCTGAAGATATGACGGAACAGAATCTGTTCATCGTACAATCCCTTGGCCCTGGCAAATGCGGCATAAAGGCTGCTCTTCTCCTGAAGCACACTCCCCCTCATGATCATGTAATTCCTGGAGAGGGTAAAGAGGGTCATCATAACTGCAGGCAGCAGGAGATGATGGGCGATGTCGGCTGCCGATCCCGTGGAGTAGAGCCCCTTGAGGGGAAAGAGCCCCAATTGGAATGAAAAAAGGTAAAGCGAAATCAAAGAGAGGAAATAGGGCGGCGTGCAGTATACTGCCAGGAGGATTCCTGTATGCACCTTCTCCCTTCGGCTGCCGCTCCTCCAGCCAGCCCTCGCTCCCAGGATGGCTCCCAGTGCAGATCCCAGAATCAGAGCCGGGCCGGCGAGCAATAGCGTCCATTTCATGCGGTCCTGCAAAAGAATTGAGACCGGCTTATGCAGATGAAATGAATACCCCAGGTCCAGCCTCAATATGCTCTGCCAGTATTCGATATATTGCTGCCATAAGGGCTTATCAAGCCCCATCTTGCTGCGCAGCTCCTGCACAGAGCTGTCGGAAAGTATGACATCTTCGCCCAGCAGGTTGGTGAGGGGATCTCCAGGCATGCTCCTGGGGATGGCGAAGTTGAAGGTGATGATGAGAAAGATGGCGATGAAATACCTCGCCGCCTTTCTTCCCGTGAGAGACATCACTCGGTCCAGCAGCTCATTGAGTCTTCTCCACCGACAGGAAACTGTCTACATTGAATATGCCGTAAAGCGGATCGGAATACCAGCCCTGGAAGGCCTTATTGTAGGGCGTCTCCACCAAATTCCAGTAAAGGGGTATTGCCGGCAGGTTTTCTGCATAGTAGTCCTGCACCTCGTAGGCGTAGTCCTTAAGCTGGTCTTCGCTGGTTGCAGCCAGGATGTCATCGCAAAGCTGGTGGAATTTGGCATCATCCAGCACATGCAAAACGCCTTCTCCGGTCCTGCGGGAGTCGAAGTAGCCCGTACCCCAGTTGGCATGCATGAGCATTCCCCAGGGTGTGCTCCTGGTTATGGTCAGATCGTA
>DAOPZB010000048.1:0-10287 GCA_035353195.1 Methanothrix sp.
TTCCTTGGCCATGGCCCTCCCATCCTTGGAATAGGGATTCTTGCGGACGTTGAGAGTTATGATTCTGATATCGGGATGCTCCTGGGTCAGCAGGGAAAGCTGCCTGGTCTGGGCGTTCAGGGCATGCTCGCACTCCCGGCAGAGGGGATTTTCGATGTTGGTGATATGCAGAAGCACAGCCTCTCCCCGATAGTCACTCAAAGATGCATCCTTTCCATCGATATCCACGGCCTGAAAGTCAGGGACTTTAATGTCTGGAGGCTGCTCCTGAGACAGTCCAATGGAAGAGCACAGAACGAAGAATGAAAAAACCACTAAAAAATGTTTAATTGATCCCGAAATCAGGGATTTCTTACTTTTTATCGGCATAGAAATGATCCCTTATAAAAAGTCCTGATTCAGGAATTCCATTCAGCGGAGTTTTCATCGTATTTGGCTATGGCATCCTCCACATAGTTCTTGATCCAGGCGTCGCCCGTCACTTCATCGGTGCTGTGCCAGACGACCTCGACCTCTCCCTCTGCATTGGGGGCGACGGTCAGCACAACTGTCAGAGGTACATACATGGTGCCACCGTTGGGATCGTATGCCTGCAAGGCCTCCTCAGCTCTGGCGTCATTGCCTTCAGCACCAATCTCAAAGACTTTGATCTGGCCGCTGTATTCATCGGTTATATTCTGGACGGCTTTGGTCTGGGGAACGCAATAGTCGCATGACTTGTGCACGTAGATAAGTACCGGCTTGCTTTGCAGAGCATCCTGGACCCAGGATGGATGGCCGACATTTTCGCCGGCTGCCGAAGACTGGTCGGGATATCCCATCCACCAGTCATCGCTCCCCGATCCAACAGAATACTCCGATCCCATGGCATGGATGCTCAGTGCCAGAAGCATGATGGCAATTAATGATGCTCCATATACGGCGTTCTTTATGAAATGCATTTGTGAACTCTCCTTTTTAGCCAAAATTTCTCATCTTCGATTTTGAATCTATTTATCCACACAGATTCTCATGCCGATAGCATCTGATTGCATCGACATCTTGCCGGATTCAGGCAAGCCCTGATGGCGTATCGACATTATTGGATATAAGTCTTTCGACATTATGGTCTCAAGAAGTCTACATGAGAAAAATTATTGAATTAATTCACCGTTTTCTGCTTATATTTTAAAGAATCTATTTGTCTTTTGTTGTTAATTTATGCATTTTGATACGTTAATAGTTAAATTATTCAGATTATATTTTATTATAGGTAAATGTCGTACTGGTGTTTGGCTTTATGACGGGAAATCTTATATATCGAAATAGATGGATATGGATTGACGATAAGTACATGCCCGGAAAGAATAATGTGGATCTTCCGGCCGATTCAATAAAGCAGGGAAAAGGTGAATGCACGGGATGGTCACTGCTAAATGCGAATTATGCAAAAGGGAATCTGAATCGCTCTTCATAGTAAGCCATAAAGAGTTTGGCAGAATCAGGATATGTGACATCTGTCTGAGGCATGAAGAGCATAACCTTCTTGCTCATAAGAGCTGTAGTTGCTGCTGAGAGTGATTTTAAAAATGTCGTGTGTTCCGGAAGAGGCAGTCAACAGGATGGCGCGGCTGATTGGAGACGCCGATAAGGCTGAATGCAAGGTTGAAAAGTTGCGTTCCATAACCAGCAAATTGGATGAAAATGATATTGAGATGGAAGCAGAGATCTTCAAGGCCATGTCCGATCCATGCCGGCTCAAGATCCTCTCTCTCCTTCGCGAGGGGGAGCTGTGCGTCTGCGAGATCATGATCGCTGTGGACCGCCCCCAATCCAGCACATCTCATCACCTCTCCATACTTAAAGAGGCAGGTCTGATAAAAGAACGCAAAGACGGAAGATGGTCCAGGTACCGGCTGTCAGAAGGAGCTGTAATCGAAATGCTCAATCTGATCAAGATTATGAGACAAGCCGGCATTCATAGAGAGGTACCTTCAAATGACATTTAATTCCGGTTTTCATATTTTCTTATATCTGATATCACTTATCTTTATTGCAATGTCTATTACATCTCCGGCGCTGGCAGGTTGCAGTTGCAGCGTGGGCAATTGGGATCCTACATCATTTCTCAATTCCGAACTGGGCAGTGGCCAGCCGGTGCAGACCGGCAGCGTTGAGGATGGAGGTGCAGGTGCAGAGGGTCCGCAGACTAAGATCGACTCACAGAGTGAGAGGATTGCTGCTTTTCCCGGCACGAATATGCTCAAATCACTGAAAAGCGTCTCCAGCTCGGATGTGGTAATAGATGTGTCAAATGGGAACATCTATGAAAAATCTCATATAAAAAACGCTATTCACATTCCAAGCAGTGATTTCTTGAATGGTGACGGCAACCTAAAAGCAGATGAGCAGCTAGCTGCAATCCTGGGGGGTGCCGGCGTCTCCAAAAACGATTCCGTGGTCCTATACGGCAGCAAGCAGAGTTCAGGTGAAGCCGAGTTTGCCTTCCTGGTGATGAAATACCTGGGCCATGTGGATCTGACTGTCCTGGATGGAAGCCTGAGTGAATGGAATATGGCCGGCCTTCCCAATGAGACAGCTCAAAATACTCTGCCTCCTGTAGAATACACGCCGGTCATCGTGGCTGATGTGATCGCTGATTACGATTATGTAAAATCCGGTCAGGCTCAGATAGTGGATGTCCGACCCTTTACGGAATTTGGCAAAGGGCGCGTACCTGGTTCAATAGCTTTGGACCCGTCCAATGTGGTTAAGGCAGACCGGATCAAAGACAAGGAGGATTTGAGCGGCGTCTTTTCCAGGCTGGACGAAGAAGTGCCGGTTGTGGTCTATTCCGATGACTACGCCCGTTCATCTCTGGTCTGGTATGCTCTACAGCTCATGGGATATGAGGCCAGCATATACACCTGGGAGGACTGGAAAACTCATGAGTCGACGACCGAGAGGACGATTACTGCGGCTGATGTGAATGAAGCTGAAGGAGACACTGCCGGCTCAAAATATACGAAGCTGGGCACGACTTGATCTGCTTTAAACTGTAATGTTATCAATTGAGGAAGGAGCCAGATGTCAAACGGAGTCGTCAAGGGGCTGGATTTTCTCTCCCGTTACCTCACAGTCTGGATTTTTGCAGCCATGTTCCTGGGAGTGGCAGCAGGCTACTACGCCCCGGGAATCACCGATTTCATATTTAGCCTGCAGATCGGCACGACATCGGTCCCCATCGCCATCGGCCTCATCGTGATGATGTACCCGCCCCTGGCCAAGGTAAAGTACGAAGAGCTGGGCCGCGTCTTTTCGGACAGGAAGGTCCTCGGGCTCTCCCTGGTCCAAAATTGGATAGTGGGACCCATACTGATGTTCGCCCTGGCGGTGCTCTTCCTGCGGGACTCGCCCCATCTCATGTACGGCATCATCCTCATCGGTCTCGCCAGGTGCATTGCCATGGTCATTGTCTGGAATGAGCTTGCGGCAGGCTGCACCGAGTACTGCGCCGCCCTGGTGGGTCTCAACTCCGTCTTCCAGGTGCTGTTCTATTCGGTCTATGCCTATGTCTTCATCACCATTCTGCCTGCGGCCCTGGGTGTGGCCGCGGGGACGGCAGTCGATGTCACCATCTCCCAGATTGCCCAGAGCGTATTCATCTATCTCGGAATACCCTTTCTGGCCGGCTTGATCACCAGATTCTCTCTGATCAGGTCGCGGGGCAGGACCTGGTATGAGCGGGACTTCATACCCAAAATATCTCCCCTCACCCTGCTGGCTCTGCTCTTCACCATCGTGGTCATGTTCTCTCTCAAGGGAGACTACATTGTCCAGCTTCCCCTGGATGTGGTGCGGGTGGCGGTTCCATTGGCCATATACTTCCTGCTCATGTTCTTTGTGAGCTTCTTCATGGCCTACAAGCTGGGCGTCAGCTACGAAAAGGCCGCAGCTCTTTCCTTTACCGCCGCCAGCAACAACTTCGAGCTGGCCATCGCCGTGGCCGTGGGGGTATTCGGCATCGCCTCCCAGGAGGCTTTTGCGGCGGTTATCGGGCCGCTCATCGAGGTTCCGGTGCTCATTGGGCTGGTTAATGTGGCACTGAAGCTTAAGGGCAGATACTATCCCAGTGCGCCTAAGAAGATAATTTGCGAAACGGGATTTGGGAAGTGATATGAAGTAAGAACATTTCCGGCCAAGCCCCTTTCCCAACCCGCATGACCCAATAGCCGCGAATCGAGCAGGCAATACTCCTTCAGAGGATTTGAAAGGAAGTGAACCGATAAGGCGTCGGCTGCATAGACTTGTCAGGCCTTCTGCATGACGTAGAATACATATCCATAGCTATCTTCAGAGCATCCAAAGATTCGTATCTCCTCTATCGTCTCAGCCGCAAAGCCTCTGACCGATTCGTCGGGATGATCGAGCAGGGCTTCTGCCCTCTGCTCCAGTATATCGTAGTAATCCTCCACCCATGTCTTTCTGGGCAGAGTGTGGGTACTGAGGACATTATAGCCGGCGTCCTGGGCCACAGCCCGATTCTCATCAGCGCTTCGCATATCAGGATAACCAGATTGGAAATATTGCCGCACTTCCGCCGGGACCTCGTCACGCAGCCACGAAAGTTCGCTTACAACCGCAAATCCGCCAGACTTCACGGCGGAATGCCAGGTCCTGAGAGCTTTGGGAAATCCTATGTTGTAGGCTGCTCCCTCAGACCAGAGCAAATCAATCTCAGTGAATGTGCGTGGAATGTCTGCCATATCCATGCAGTGTGTTTGGACAAGGTGCATTATTCCGGCCTCCCTGGCTCGCTGTGCAAGGCTGACAAGGAACGATTCAGAGGAATCCACGGCATGAACCAGGGTTTGGAGCCGCTTTGCCAGCGTCAAGGTTTGCCGTCCCGTTCCGCAACCGGCGTCAACGATGATTTTATGATCACTTTTTGGGAGCATATCGAGCACTTTCAGAGTATCAGAATTACTTCCTGGACCCAGCTTCTCCATGCCTCCGAAGAGCAGGTCAATTGGATTGGCTTCATTCATGTTATGGTCTCCTTTTCTTGTTAGACGGTTGCGGCAAAGGCATCATGAAATACCACAGCACCACGGGTCTTGCTTTCTGTGAAAGCCAATGCAAGAACGTTCTCTTGCGGAACGCCCTCAATGACCAGGTCCGGGGGACTTCTGAATCCGAACCGCTCGTAATAGCCGGGATCTCCTACGAGCACGCAGCCCTTTGCGCCGAGTGACTTCAGTGAGGACAGGCCCTCACGGATCAGGGCTTTTCCAATACCCTGCCTGTGCAGCTCCGGCAGGACGGAGACGGGACCGAGGCCATACCAACCGGGACTGCCATCGGAGACTGTCACAGGCGAGAAAGCTATGTGGCCTACCACCTTTTTCTCGGAGACTGCCACCAGCGATATTGTAAGCGCATCCGAGTCTCGCAGCGCATCAATGATGAACTGTTCTGTGTTACCGCTGATGGCAAGAGTCTCAAAAGCGGCTTTCGTGACCTCCGATATGGCTTTGATGTCCGACCGGGTCTCATTGCGGATAACTATGTCCATTCCCTCACACCTTTTTTCGATCATTTCTACAGCCAGCAGACACGTTTGCCGGCAATATAGACATTGCGGCCTTAGAACATTTTTGGCTCCTCGCTGTTCTGTGTGGCTATCCTAAGTTGTTCAGTTGTCATTTTTTCTCTGTGCGTGCTCTGTGTACTCTGTGTCTCTGTGGTGAAAACGTCGTTAGCCACTGGTTACAGCTAAATGCCCACGGACTGCAACCACAGAGGCACAGAGCGCACAGAGGACTCACAGAGACGAACGTGTCATAATCCACAGGAAATAGCGATGAGCCACATTTTTGGTGACTCAAAGTCGTTATCGTTTCTCTGTCCAAACATATATTCTCCAGCAAATGAAGAATCCAGAAATCCTTATATATGAATACATAGATGTACCGTTATGTGAAGTTTAAAATCCCCGTGGTGGTATGAGTTGATGCTGGACAAAGAACTGCCAATGATCACCCGCAAAAGGCTGCCCGTCACCCTGTCGAAGGCGGAGAGCGAATCCGGCCAAGATAGCAGCGCTTGCTGCGAGGCAGAAAATACTCTGGCCAGGCTTTTTGGAGATAGGAGCATAGCAAGAGAGCGGTGTCTGCATGTATGCAATCAAGTAAAAAATATAAATGAGGACGAACTGTCCGCCGAGATAAAGGTCTTTAGGGCGGCAGCAGATGCCACCCGCCTTAAAATCCTCAAACTCCTGGCTGGAGGAGAGCTGTGCGCCTGTGAGATAATGTTGGCTTTGAATAGGCCGCAGTCTTCAGTATCCCATAATCTTTCCCTGCTCGAGGATGCAGGCCTCGTAAAAGAGAGAAAAGAGGGAAAATGGTGCCGCTACAGGATCTCGGATGAGGCTGTTATCGATATGATTCGCTTAGCAGCACGGCTCAAGCGAAAATGACCTTCTGATGTTTTGATTTTGATTTGACAATGGGGTGGAAGAATGGTTGGAGGACAGGCCGATGTCAAGCTCGTGAGCAATGCCATGGCCAATGCCACGAGAAGGAAGATCATGGCCATGCTGGTTGAGAAGGAGAGAGCGAGAGAAGAGATCGAGCAGGCGGCTGGAGCAAGCATGTTTGACTACCACCTGCAGATGCTGGAGCAGGCGGGGCTGGCAGCCGTGACGGGGGGCAAAGTTGTCCTGACGGATTTCGGAAAGAATTTCATGGAGAGCAGGGCAGAACAGAAGACTGCTCCCGCAAAATCGGACCTCTCCGGGACCAGGCCCCTGGATGTAGTCGAGCTGCGCCAGCTTTTGCCCTGCATTGCCGACAGCAGCAAGTTTCGGATCATCGCCCGATTCGAGCCGCCGCTGGGCGGAGCCCTCAAGCTCCTGGAGCCTCTATTTCCCAGAGCCAGGTACTCTGAGAAGATCGGTGCCCTGATCATACAGAAGGGCAATGTCCTCATCACCGTCTACTCGGCAGGAAATGTGACCATGACCATGATCAAGAGCGATGAGGAGGCCCGTGAGGTTTTGGGTGACCTCAAGAAAACCATCAACGAGGCCATAGTCAGGGGAGTGACCCCTGCGGTCAGAGAGAAGGTCAAGGTGGACCATGCCGAGATCTACAAGTATCTGCCCAGGACCGACTGCGGGATCTGCGGAGAGCAGAGCTGCTATGCCTTTGCCATCCGGCTGGTGGGAAGGGAGGCATCTTTAGACAGGTGCACGCCCCTGCTGGATGCCAAATATGCCACGAGCCAAGAGCACCTCAGGGCCCTGATGGAGTACATCTGATGGCGAGATGGACATGAAGACCATAACCATCATCCTCACAGACGGGCCTTACATCTCCGAGTATGGGGAGATTGGCTGCAAAATTGCATCGCAGGCCCTCAGGATGTCTCATGTGAATATCTTCCTCTATCTGGATGCGGTCCACATGGCCCACCGAGGGCATAAGCCCTCCCTCTTTGCTGAAGTGGGCAGGCTGCTTTCCGATCTGGCGGAGAGGGGGGCTGAGGTCAGGGCCTGCGCCAGATGCTCTGCTGCAAGAGGCTACCTGGCCGGGGAGGATGGCATCTGCCCGGACTTCTACCAGGGGATAAAGATCACCAGCCTCTATGATCTGGCCGGCATGATCGAGGAGTCCGACAGGGTGATCGCTCTGTCTGGATAGAGAACGTGAGATGTCGAGATGGCATGAGATGTCGAGATGGCATGAGACGGATGAGATATGAGATCAAAGAAGTCGGTTTTCTATCTGCTGGACAGCGCTCCCTACGGCTGCGAGAAGGCCTACGGCATACTCAACGCCGCCGCAGTGTGCATAAAGATGGATGTGACCGTCGGCCTGTATGCTGACGGCGTCTACCTGGCCCTGGCCGGCCAGGACAGCCGGCCTCTGGCAGTGCCCAGCCTCTCCGACCTGATTTATGCCTATCCTGAGGTCAGGATTCTGGCGCACGAGCCGTCTCTGGCTGAGAGGAGCCTGATGAGCCGGGCTCTGATTGAGTGGGTGGAGCTTGCCGATGATACTGATTTCATGACGCAGATCAGGGCGGCAGATTGCATGATAGCGCTCTAAATGGATAGAATTAGAAAAATTGGGGAAAAATTAGCAGTGGGGAAATATGAGCCGAAGAGATGTCTTCCTTTTGACCAGGCCGCCCCGTAGTAGCCGGGCAGAGCTGTGCCTGGGCATGATATTGCATTCGCAAAGTGCCGTCCTCTACCTGGCAGGCGACGGAGTATACAATTTGATCGATATCCCTTCCCTGAAGTTGCATCCGAACGTCCGCGTCATTGCCTGCAAGGAGGACGCCATGGCCCGGGGGATTGATATGGGCGATTGGGCAGACAATCCTGATAATTTTTATGAGCTATTGGCTGCCGATATGATCTCGGACGGCAGCAGGATCTATGCTTTCTGACCGCATTGACTATGATCGGTTTTGTCCGCGGATTGATATCCGACGTCTCGGAGTCTCCGAGGTCTCTGAGGTCTCCGACGATAAGTTTACATATTTTGCCGATGCACTGCCTGATGGTGGGGTTCATTAGAAAAATAATAGTCATCTTTATAGCTGCTCTGCTGGCGAGCATCGCCCCCTGTCCGGCGTTGGTCGGGGATGTCACAGTCTCAGGATCTTCAACTGTGATGCCTCTGGCCGAGGCTGCGGCAGAGGAGTTCAACGTCCTGCAAGATGATTATGTGATAGCCGTCTCCGCCGGAGGCACAGGAGCCGGAATTTTGGGGATCGCCGAGAGGAAGAACGACATAGCCATGGCCTCCCGCCGGGTGACGGACGAAGAGACACAGAGATTCGGCGACTCCTTCCGGGAGTATGCCGTGGGCCTGGACGGAATCAGCATTGCCGTAAGCTGGGATGTCTACATGGCGGGCGTGACCGGTCTTACCCGCGCCCAGATCCGGAATATCTACGCCGGAAACATAACCAACTGGAAGGAGCTGGGCGGCCCGGATAAAGACATTTATGCCATCGCCAGGGAGGAGGGCTCAGGCACTCGCGACAGCTTTAATGAAGAGGTCATGGGCAGCCCGGATGCAGAGACCCCAGGGATTGATACCGTGGCTATGGGCAGTGCCGAGGTCAAGACCGCCATCAATGCGAGCGACAGGGCCATCGGCTACCTGGGATTCAATTACCTGGGCAGCGGTGTCAGCGGCATAGCCTACAACGGAGTCATGCCCACATTTGATAACATAAAGCTGGATCTCTACGACCTGCACAGGCACCTTTACTTCTACACCTATGGCTATCCCTCTCCCGGCGCGCAGGCCTTTATAGACTATGTGCAGGGAGAGGCAGGGCAGAGCATTGCCGCAGAGCAGGGGTTTGTGCCCATTGCAGCCGTTTCGTCGTCCCGGTCAAACGGCACTGCCGACATTAACCTTACATAATAGTATGCCGTTTGCGGATATGATGAGAGTTGAAAGCAAGCTACTGATATTGTTGCTGGTTGTCTTCCTGGCGGCGGCGGGCGGGCAGGGAAAGGAGGCCAAGGTCTCCTTATCCGGATCGACCAATGTCATGCCCCTGGCTGAGCTGGCTGCAGAAGAGTACAATATGCTGCAAGACGACTATCGCGTCACTGTGACCTCCGGAGGAACGGGCGTCGGCATAGTCGATGTGGCGGAGGGCAGATCCGATATCGCCATGGCTTCAAGAGAGCTGAAGCTGGAAGAGAAGCAGAGGTACGAGTCGCCCACCATCCGTTTCATGGTCTATCCAGTAGGGTATGACGCCATCTGCCTGGTGGTCAGCCCAGACGTGTACGACGGCGGGGTGACATCTCTCACCCGGGCGGAGCTGAGGCAGATCTATGCCGGAGACATCACCAACTGGATGGATGTGGGCGGGCCGGATATGGAGATATTCGTCATCGGCAGAAAGCCGGGATCTGGAACCAGGGATACCTTCCATGAGGTCGTCATGGGCAGCAAAGAGGCGGAAGCACCCGGAGTGATCATCGAGTCAGCCGACAGCTCCGAGGTCAAGACGGCCATCCAGGGAAGCGACAACGCCATCGGTTACATGGGATACAGCTATGTCATGCGGGGGGACACAAAGGTGCTCTCTCTGGACGGCGTCTATCCGAGCATCGAAAATATCAAGAACGGGACCTATCCGATTGCCCGCAAGCTCTACTTTGTGACCCTGGGCGACCCCTCTGCCGGTTCCAGGGCGTTCATAGATTATGTGCTAAGCACAGAGGGCCAGCAGATAGCCACTGAGAACGGATTCATACCGGTATAA
>DAOPZB010000049.1:0-10265 GCA_035353195.1 Methanothrix sp.
CCAACATCAAGAGCCTCAACTATCTGAATAACATCCTGGCCAAGATCGAGGCCAATATCAAGGGCGGAAACGAGGCCATTATCCTTGATTCCAGGGGACTGCTCTCCGAAGGGAGCGGCGACAACATATTCATAATAAAGAACGGAAAGATCTATACCCCCCACACCATCAATAACCTCAAAGGAATAACCAGAGAGGCGGTCATTGAGCTGGCTGAACTGCTGGGCATTGAGGTTTCGGAGAGGGACCTGGGACTGTTCGACCTGTACACCGGCGATGAGGTCTTCGTCACCGGCACGGCGGCAGAGGTTGCCCCCGTCACCAAAGTCGACGGCAGGATAATCGGTAACGGAAAGCCCGGCCCAATCACCAGGAAGCTCATGGGTGCCTTCAAAGAGATCACCAAGTCAACCGGCACGCCCATAAATAAGTAAGAGAAGGCAGAGGAGCTGTCCGGATCTATCCAATGGATAGCTCTTCCAACTCTTTTATCCTGGAATGGTACGCACGAATATCTTCCTTCTCCTGGGGCCGTCCATCTCCAGGAAGAGGATTTTCTGCCAGGCTCCCAGGACGAGAGAACTCTTTTCTATGGGAATTACGACGCTGTTTCCCAGAATCACCGCCCGCAGATGGGCATGGGCATTGCCTTCTCCCCGATCGTGCCTGTATCCCGCGCCCTTCGGCACCAGTCTCTCCAAAAGTGAGAGCAGGTCATAGATCAGGGCATCGTCGGCCTCATTGACTATGAGACCGCAGGTCGTATGCTGAGAATACACTAGGCAGATCCCGCTCTCTATGCCGCTTTCCCTCACGGCCTGGCTAACCCGGCTGGTTATATCCAGGACGTTGACCGGCTTTTCAGTGTCGATCTCCATCATGAGAAATAGGAAAGCTGTGATAGATATTGAATATTTCGAGGAATCATGACGAGCGGCTCTTCAAATTCAAAGGGTTTTACATGAAATAGCTCTTAGGGAAGGATCCGGGTCAGTACATCTTGAGGGGATGGATGACTTAAAATTGGATTAGCAATCCCGGATCCATTGCATACGTTATCATTATTCATATATAAATTTTGCTGTATAAACTTTTAAAAATTTCATATATTGGCAATTGAATTTATGATAGATTCGCGTATTGAAAAATACAAAAGATAAAACTAAATTTAAGTATAAAATTGTAGGCGCCAGGCAAATTTCTCTTCGCGAAGGCCCAGGCAGCAAGCTGCCGGATAGCAGGAAAAAGAAACCAGGCGAGAATTGAGAAATGCTAAATGCTCAAGCGCTTTTATTTTGGAATAGACGCGAAGCAAACTAATTTTGCATAATATAACGTATTAATCTGATAGAAAGGAATTTAGATTTGAGAAAATATCCTACATTTTTCACTATTATTAGTTTATATTTTAAGGGTAACAATTTAATATTTAGAACAGAACAACAAGCATCCAGGAGGGAAAAGACTGTGCAAGACGCAAAAAAACTAGCGGATACCCTTGTCATCAAGGATACCACTGCCAATCCCGCGCCGCTCGGCCTGCTCGGCTTTGGACTGACCACTGTGCTGCTGAACATCCATAACGCCGGATACTACGAACTCAACTCCATGATCCTGGCCATGGGAATATTCTACGGAGGCATGGCACAGATCATCGCAGGCATTATGGAATGGAAGAAGAACAACACCTTTGGAACAACTGCCTTTACATCCTACGGCCTGTTCTGGCTCTCTCTGGTGGCATTGCTGTTTCTGCCCAAACTGGAGCTGGCAGATGCCACATCCAAGCCTGCCTTTGCCGCCTACTTCTTCATGTGGGGGCTGTTCACCGCCGTCATGTTCATTGGAACCCTGCGCCTCAACAGAGCCCTGCAGTTCGTATTCCTGTCCCTCACCATCCTGTTCTTCCTGCTGGCAGCCAGAGATTACCTGGGCAGTGCAGCCATAGGAACCTTAGCCGGATACGAGGGCATAATCTGCGGACTGTCCGCCATCTACGCGGCTTTAGCCCAGGTGCTCAATGAAGTCTACAAGAAGGTTGTAGCACCCATAGGCCCTGTGTAAAATCCGTCTGATTTGAGGCCCTGAAAAGAGCCGAAATAGCAGTTCATGATGAGATCGAATTAAGCGATCTCTCATTTTTTATATATTTTCTTATGGTCTCCCTTGCTTTCCACAATCCCGCCAAATCCGACTTCTCACATCAGCGATGAAGCCCTCGGAAGCATCTTTGGGCAGGCAGGCATCCACGGCAGCCGGGATCTCTGCCTTCTTTCCGGCGGCTTAGAGTTGCTGCGGCTCCGCAGCCGGGCGTGCGGGCTGGAGCGCCATGCGCACGGGTGAGAGCAGTAAAAAAGCAGCCTACAGATTTTTATAATTTTAAGAATATCTTCCAGTCGGACCAGGCCCACCGGCCACTCGGACGAATGCGATGCCAAAGCTTCTTTGATTGTGTTTCCGATGCCAGTTTGAAATTCGTTGCTCCGGATCTGCACTTCTCTCTTTTCAGTGGGCTGCGCGCGCGAAAAAACGCGCGGGTACTGTGACGGGGACCCTGGAGCGCTCGGGGAGGCTTCTGTTGCTCGGCCACCTGCGGTTTGATAGAACCGACGGATTTGCACCTTGAGTTGTTCGGATTGCCTCATGATATGTCAATCTAAAAGAAAAAGATTCGGATCAAATGCCATGGATCTTCGGGCAGCAGCCACGATCATGGCCATTATCACACAGGCGGCCTTCAGTACTGCACGACAGTCGTCTCGCCCTGAGAGCCATCCATCTGATGAATCGGCTTCATGCTGGTGTAGTAGTCGATGGGTTTGGCAGCGGCTGTATTATTGACCGCCATCACGGGCAGCCACATGAGCGATGCATTGGCCCCAAAGGTCTGGTTCAGCCTGTCATTGTACTGCTGAACGGCGATGTTGTACTGCTCCGGATT
Source organism: Methanothrix sp. (assembly GCA_035353195.1). Taxonomy (GTDB): domain Archaea; phylum Halobacteriota; class Methanosarcinia; order Methanotrichales; family Methanotrichaceae; genus Methanothrix. The sequence continues at coordinate 2,942 of DAOPZB010000049.1, forward strand.
GTTCATCAATTTTCCGAGCTTCACGCCGTCGTTTACGCCGTCCACATATGCCTGCTCCAGAGGGGAGAGGGCCAAACTCGGCAAGACTAGCGACATGAGCACCACTAATGGGATAATCGATTTCATGGCTCCGACGAAGGCTTACGGAGATATAAGGGTATTGAGGAAAGAGAAAATAATGCTGTCTCCGGAAAATTATAGCGGCATCCCCCACATGGGATACCACCGGCTCTCGTCCTTTTCAATGGGCATCTCCCTGGCCATCAGAGCCTTCAGCCGCAGCTCACGCGAGGTGTCCCTCTCCCGCCCGCCGGCAGGCACAAAGGGGTAGTAGGAGCCCTGCTTGAAATTGTAGATCCAGTAGAGGGCAGACTCACCCCTGAAGCGATAGACTGCAGCTAAAAGCTGGGTCCCAAAGCCCTGCTCCATCAGGGTTTGGGAGATCATTTGGACCCCGGCCACCAGATCCTCGAAGTCGGGATCGGTCAGCACCACCCAGAGGTAATTGTACTCGTCCTTTTGAATGCTGAAATTGGTGCCGGTCTCATTCATACTCAATTTCAGGAGATCGCTCACTTCAGCCTTTGCCGCTTCGTAGCGGGAGGAGTCCACCGGCTTGATGCACACCCCCGCGGCTCCGTCCGGACGATAGCCCAGGGACGACTCCAGGGTGACCGCCGCCGTGGAGATGGCAAAGAGCTTATCGGTCTTGGCCTCAGGCAGCTTTGTCTTTCCCAGGAGCGCGTCCAGAAATCCCATTTAGCCAGCCCTCCTCAGCCTTCCAATTCCACTTCTATTCTCTCCAGTGCTGCAACCCTGGCTTCCAGAGTGGGATGGGTGGAAAACAGCCGCATGAATGACGATCCGGAGATGGCAGGAGTGATGAACAGGGCGCTCACCGGGCCGTCCACCCGGCGCAGGTCTTCTCTGGGAATCCTCTGGCCGCTGATCTTCTTGAGAGCCGAGATGAGATTCGTCGGCTGGCCGGTGATCATGGCCGCGCCCCTGTCGGCCGCAAACTCCCGGTACCTGGAGAGGGTGCGAATGAGAATTATGCTCACGATCCAGACCACCAGGGATACCAGAAGGGCTATGACCGCGCCTCCGGCAGAATTACCCTCGCGATCATCGCCTCCAAAGCCCAGGAAGGGCAGCCAATGCACAATTATCTGGGCTACGGAAGAGAGAAACGTGGCAATGGTCATGACCATCATGTCCCGGTTCTTGACATGAGTCAGCTCGTGGGCCAAAACAGCCTCCAGCTCCGGCTGAGTGAGCCTCTCCATGATGCCCGTGGTTACGGCCACAACGGCATTATTCTGATTTCTGCCTGTGGCAAAGGCATTGGCCATCTCCGTCCTCACCACGGCGATCCTGGGCATGGGCAGGTTAGCGTTCTGGCAGAGCCTCCTCACCATCTCATGCAGCCTGGGCGCTTCGCTCTCCGAAACGATTCGAGCCCCCATGGAGGATAGGACCATCCGGTCGGAGTAGAAATACTGCAGAAACATAAAGCCGGCCATGAAGAGGATGATCCATATTTGGCTGACGTTCATGCTCCAGAGGAAGGCCAGAAAGGCCAGATAGACCACAGCCAGGAGAAACATGGTGATCAACATTCTGGCCTCAAGTCCTCGATCAGACTTCCATCTTCTCATATCTCAATTTCACCATCTTATTTCTTTTTCATCGATGTTATCGCTACTAGGATATTAGGCCTTCTCTCTAGAGCGCTTTTTTTCATATTCCCGCATGAGTCCCCAGTATCATCTAAATAGTTGGAGCAATAATATCACATTATGATTCAAGCGAAGAATGGCGATATTATAAGGGTGCATTACACTGGTCGGCTGGATACCGGTGTTGTCGTTGACACCTCAGAGGGTAGTGATCCCCTGCAGTTCGAGTTAGGAAGCGAAAAATTCATTCCGGGATTTGAAGAGGCAATTGTGGGAATGAGCCCCGGGGAATCAAAGACAGTAAAAATTCCCCCGGAAAAAGCCTATGGGCTTTATCGGGAAGACAGGGTTATCAAGATGGATAGAAAGGACCTTCCGGAAGGTATAGTACCTGCAGAAGGCATGAGCCTTGAGGTATGCGCATCCAACGGAGTCACCGTACCCGTCCAGGTTTCAGAGATCGAAGGCGACATTATCACCCTCGATGCCAACCATCCACTCTGCGAGCAGACCCTGATCTTTGATATAAAGCTGCTGGATATAGTTGAGGGCTAGGACCCGGCCTGTTCGCGCAGATATTTGCAGCAAAAAAGCTGTAGCGCTCAATTCATGATCCCAGATGTTCTGCCTTGCAGCGTAATCGCATCAATGAGTGTGGCTTGGAGCCGTATATCTATGTACCATATATTTTTATAGATGATTGCAGAATTATCCTCATGATCAATGCCGTAATTGAGAAAGATCGGCGAAATATAAAGGACCAAAGGGACCGAACAAAAATTAGATATAGGATTGGATGAAAAGATGATGTCGAGGATAATGGCCACTGCCGTTCGGAGGGGATGGCAGTAATAATGATCTGAGGGTGGGAAATAGTTTTGACTGACCGTGCGGCGGTATTTATTGATGGTGCTTATCTAACCAAGATTTTAGATGTTGATTTCGGCAAACCCAAGATAGACCTGGCAGGATTTTCAGATATCCTCTGCGGAGACTATGAGAGGCTGAGGACGTACTATTACAATTGCATGCCTTATCAGAGCTGTCCGCCCACAGAGGAGGAGCGCCGCCGGTTTGCCTCAATGGACAAGTTCGTCTATACCCTGAGAAAGCTCCCCAGATTCGAGGTGAAGCTGGGCCGGCTAGGGTGCATTGGCGGAGAGTTCATCCAAAAGAGGGTGGACATCGCCCTGGCGGTGGACCTGGTGAGACTGAGCTGCGGCCGGATGATTCAAAAGGCGGTCATAGTTACCGGAGACAGCGATTTTCTGCCGGCCATCGAGGCGGCCAAAGAATCAGGCATCCTGGTGACCCTCTACTACTCGCAAAGCTCCATTCACGACGAGCTTCTGTCGGCGGTGGACGAGAGCGCAGTGATAGACCAGAATCTGATAAGCAATGTAGTCCGATAGGCAGCTTTATAGCAGCTTTGCCCAGGCAGGTGGGCTCAGGTTAAGCTATTGGATTTTTGCGTCGTATCCTGGCTTTTCCTGCATATCTTTGCCGATCAAGCTTTTCGTCCCAGATACAGCCGGCCCACCTCAGGGCTGCCAAGCAGGCTACTCGCAGCGCCTTGCAGGCGGTTTCTCCCCATCTCCAATATGTAGCCCCGGTGGCTTATGGCCAGAGCCTGGCGGGCATTCTGCTCCACCATGAGGATGGTCACACCCCTCTCATTTATGGCCCTGATCTCGGCGAACAACTGGCCCATTACCTTGGGAGAGAGGGCCGCAGAGGGCTCATCCAGCATGAGAAGCGACGGCTCGGTGACCATGGCTCTGCCCACGGCCAGCATCTTCTGCTCGCCGCCGCTCATGCTCCCCGCCCTCTGGCCTGCTCTGGATGCAAGCTCAGGGAAGATCTGCATGACGAAATCCAGGCGCTCTCTGATCCTCTCCTTCATGAGGATGGCTCCCATCTCCAGGTTCTCCTGTACTGTGAGGGAGGGAAAGATGTTCCTCTCCTGGGGAACATAGGCCAGGCCCAGCCTGACCAGCTCATCCGGCTTTTTGCCTGTGATCTCCCGGCCCATGAAATCGATTCTGCCGCCCCGGAGCTTTGTCAGCCCGAAGATGCTCTTCATCAGCGTCGATTTTCCGGAACCGTTCGGGCCGATGATGGTCACAATCTCTCCCTGTTCGATCTGCAGGGATATGTCATGGATGATGTCTTCATCGGTATAGCCTGCGGTTACGGATTCTAAGCAGAGCATGGAAATCACAATCCTGCACCAAGGTATGCTTCCAGGACCTTTTTGTCTGATATGACATCCTCCGGCCTGCCCTGGGAAAGCACTGCTCCCTTATTCAGCACGTAAAGCTCATCGGAGAGCGCCATGATATGCGGTATGCTATGCTCGATTATCATAATGGTCAGGCCTTCCTCTTTAAGGATCTTTATGCGGTCGATGAGCTTCTCGGCCAGGGTGGGATTGACCCCGGAGAAGGGCTCGTCAAGCAGGAGGAGCATGGGATCGGCCATAAGGGCCCGGGCCATCTCCAGCATCTTTTTTTGCCCCCCGGAGAGCGAGCCGGCATGCTCATCTTTCATGCGCAGGAGATCAAAGAACTTCAGGATATCTTCCGCCTTTTTTTCAATTTTTTGCTCTTCAATCCGAACTGTCCGCCGCCTCAAAATGGCTGCACTTATGCTCTCTCCGGTCTGATGACCGGCCCCCAGCATGAGGTTTTCCAGGACCGTCATCCTCATGAGGGCTCTGGGGATCTGAAAAGTCCTGATGAGCCCCAGCCGCGCTATCTGATAAGCAGGCAGTCCGGCGATCTCCTTCTCCCGGAAGATGATGCTCCCCTCATCCGCCCGAACAAATCCGGATATGAGGTCAAAGAGAGTGCTCTTGCCGGCTCCGTTGGGTCCGATGAGGCCCACGATTGTGCCCCTGTTTACAGTCAGGCTGCACCCGGCCACGGCTAAAAGCCCTCCGAATGCTTTTTTGGCCTGCCTGACGGAAAGGATCTCATCTGCCAATGGCCAGCTCCTCCTTTCTCCCCATTAATCCCTGGGGGCGATAGAGCATGAGGGCGGTGAGCATTGCCCCGATGAAAACCATGCGCGTCGCACTGGCGGCAGAGGGGCCGAAGGAGAGGTACCCTTCCAAAAAGCGCGTCCCGCTGAAGAATCCCCAGAGCAGAAATGCCCCGACTATCGTCCCGCGATTATTTCCGCTGCCGCCCATTATCACCATTATCCAGGCGTAGAAGGTCTCTATCGGCTGGAAGTTCATGGGATTGATGTATTGCAGGTAAAACGCCAGAAGAGAGCCGGAGAGTGCGGCAATGCTCGATCCCAAAATCATGGCCTGAACTTTATAATGAAAGGCGTTCTTTCCCAGGGACAGGGAGACCATCTCATCGTCCCTGATGGATTTGAGGACTCTTCCCCAGGGAGAACTGTTCAGGATCTCCAGGAGAGCATAAACGGCTGCCAGCACCAGAAGCACCAGGACGGCGAGTAGGATGTTATAATTCTGAGGGGCGACCAGATCCTGAAAGGGCCGGGGAAAGCCGTACAGCCCAAAGGAGCCTTTGGTCAGCCAAGACCAGTTGAGGAGAAGAAACCTCAGTATCTCAGAGAAGCCGATGGTGACTATGGCCAGATAGTCCTCGCGCAGCTTGAGGGTGGCCATTCCCAGCAGTCCGCCGGTCGCGCCGGCTAAGATCATGCCTGCCAGGATTGCCAGAGGCAGGGGCACGGCGTTCAAGCTGAGCAGAATTGTGGTGTAAGCCCCAATGGCCATGAAAGCGACATGCCCGAAGTTAAGGAGGCCTGCATAGCCCCATTGCAAATTCAGGCCCAAAGCGAATATGGCGTAGATGCCGGCGGTGAGCATTATGGTTATCGCATAATCCAGCAAGTATAGCCCCTCCTGATAGTCCACTTGCCTGAAATCCAATTGCCCACAATCCAATTGCCGCCCGTAGCCCATTTGCCACCCATTATCCGCTTGCAGCCCATGATCATTCGCCTCCCATCAGGCCCTTGGGCCGGAAGAGCAGCACCAGTATCATGATGAGAAAGCTTACAGCAATTTTATACTCGCCGGGCAAGAAAGCGGTGGAGACCTCCTGGGCGAGGCCGATGATTATCCCCCCGGCCATAGCTCCGTAGGCATTGCCTATCCCGCCCAGTATGGCTGCTGCGAACATGGGCAATATTATGGACCAGCCCATATTGGGATTGACATGAGTTATCAGCCCGTACATTATTCCGGCAAGGGCGGCAAGACCCATGCTCACTGCCCAGGTATATCTTACGACCCGATCAACGTCTATCCCGGAGATCCTGGCCAGGTCCGGATTGTCGGCCAGGGCTCTCATGCTTTTTCCCAGAGGCGTTTTAACCAGCAGGGCGTGGACGAGCAGCATGGAGACTATTGCGATCAATACCACTGAGATCTGGAAATCGGTGAACATTATGGACCCAAGCCTCATCCCTTCCCGGACGGGCAGCGGAAATCTCAGGACATCGGGACCGAAAAATATGATCAGCACATTTCGCAGAGACAGGGATATGCCGATGGAGAGAATCATTATCGACGTCCTGTTTGCCCTCATCGAGCGCATGGGCCTCCAGGCGACATAATCCAGGGCCACGGAAAATGCGGCGGTCAAGATAAATGAAAGCAGGCATGCTGCCAGGAAGGGAATACCTAGACTTGTTGCCGAAAAGAGAGTCAGATAGGCCCCCAGGGTCAGGAAATCGCCGTGTGCAAAATTGGCGAAGCCTAAGATCTTGTAGGCCATGGACAGGCCAATAGCTGCAAGGGCTATGATGCACCCAAAGATTATCCCGTTGATAGCAAGCTGCTCGATCATGGTCTTCAATATTTCCGTCTTCCTATGGCGTCACTGTATTTTTCAATCTTTCGCTGGTGAGGCACATAGAGCCCTTGAGAGCCCTGCGCGACAACTATAAATTCAATATTCTTGATGACAATTTCCCAAAGAATAGAGCGTTTTAGCCGAGGAGGGAAATCATGAAGTCAATGGCTAATAAGTCAAGGGCTCGTAAGTCAAGGGATCATAGAGCACATATTTTGTCTATCGCTATCCTTCTTGCAGTCTTCTCCGTTTTTTTATCGGGATGCGTGCAGAAGGAAGAGGCCGGTGAAGGCGTAAAAGGCGCTGGAGACGAGGCTATGAAGACAGCCGAGAATGCCACTGCGGCGCTGCCGGGCGAGATCAAGATTGGCGTCCTGCAATCTCTTACGGGTGATCTGGGGACTTACGGCGGGCCGATGACCGATGGCATGAAGCTGGCTGCAAAGCAATTGAATGCCAACGGCGGCATTTTGGGAAAGCAGCTTGTGCTGATCGTGGAAGACGACCAGACCAACAACGTCGCGGCGGTTGATGCCGTCAATAAGCTGGTCAAGGTGGACCGGGTCCCGGCAATCATCGGAGCTACCGGCAGCGGCCCAAGCATGTCGGTGATCGATATAACCACCAGGAACGGAGTGCTGCAGATATCTTCATCCAATACCGGCACTGAATTTTCATCTTACAAAGATAATGACCTCTACTTCAGGACGGCTTCATCCGATTCGCTTCAGGGAGCAGCAATGGCCAAATTGGCCGGCGAGTTGGGCTACAAAAAAGCCTCCACGATCGTCATCAATAATCCCTATG
>DAOPZB010000050.1:0-10147 GCA_035353195.1 Methanothrix sp.
TGCAGGGTGTTTTTGGCGGTGTCGGCGGGAACGCCCTTGGAGTCGGGAATGCCCAGGGTGGTGGCTCCCGAGCCGGCTTTGATCAGGACGCTGTCGTGGGCTCCGTGAAAGCCGCCCTCTATCTTGATGATCCTGTCCCGTCCTGTAGCCCCCCGGGCCACGCGAATGGCGGCCATGGTGGCTTCGCTTCCGGAGCTGACAAAGCGCAGCATCTCCATGCTGGGATAGAGACGGTTGATCCTCTCGGCGGCAGTGACCTCCAGCTCGGAGGGAGTTCCGTAGAGCCAGCCCCGGCTCATCTGGTCGATGGCCGCCTGCATGACCGCGGGGTGGCGGTGGCCCAGGATCATGGGGCCGTAGGCCAGGCAGTAGTCGATGTAGCGGTTGCCGTCTGGGTCCCAGAGGTATGGCCCCTCGGAGCGGCTGGTGTAAAAGGGATGGGGCGATATGGCGCGCACGGGGCTACATACTCCGCCGCATAAAAGCCCTCTGGCGCGCTCAAAAAGCCGAATGGATGAGTCGAGTTGCATGAGATTATGCCATCCAGTGGGCAGATTAATCAAACTTGCGAGCCGGAGGGGTGGGAAATGGCGCAGATACTATTATTATTTACGAAAAGTATATATAATATCAACTACAATCTTGACTATATTAGTATTATAAGTTAGTCATAAGAATTAAACAGAATAGAAGGCGCACAGCAGGGCCGGGCAGAGATAAGAAAAATTATTTAAAAAGGGGATGGCACGGGTCAGATCTCTGCCCTCCGCCCTGCCGCCTCCTCCACTTTTTTGATGACCGCCCGTAGCGGCAGGCCGGTCTGCTCGGCGATGCTCTTGCAGTCCTCGTACTCCGGCTTGAGGGAGATGAGCCGCTCGCCCCTGCGGCTGGCCTTGGCTCTGGCCGGAAATGTCCGCCCGTCAATCTCCACCTGCAAGGAGATCTCCTGCCTCTCTGCTACAAGCCGGTGGATGCTGGGAAAGACGCGCACCCCAAGTGATCCCGTCTCATCCATGAGGATGTCCGCCAGCTCTTCAGTCTGCTCCTGTCGGGCGATGACCCGGACGACGTAGCCACCTCTGCCCTTCTTCATGAGGGCGGGAAGGAGAGACGCATCCAGCGCCCCGGCCTGCATGAGCCTCTCCAGAAGATAGCCCAGCACTTCGCCGGTGACATCGTCGAGGTTGCTCTCCAGTTGCACCACGCAGTCGCCATGCTGGTGAGATCTGTGTCCGCCTCCAGGATGGGAGGAGAAGCCCGCGGAGGCGGAGGCAGAGGCGACTGCCTCCGGGGCAGCCTCCGGCAGGAGGTCGGCCAGTACCGCTCGCAGCACATTGGGCACCTCCAACTCCCTCCTGCCCGCCCCGTAGCCCACCCTCTCCGCCCGGATGGGGGGAACGGCGGGGAGGAACTCGTCCACCAGAGCCGCCAGCAGGGCTGCGCCTGTCGGCGTAAGCAGCTCCTGCTCCACCGGCCCCCCCTGCCAGACAATAGCCCGCGCCCGGAGAATCTCCAGTGCCGCCGGGCCGGGGACGGGCAAGAGCCCGTGTGCCGTCTGCACATACCCCCCTCCCACGGAGACCGTCCGGCAGAGCACACGCTGCACAGGAAGGCTGTGCCGGGCGGAGCAGCAGCCGGCGATGTCCGCCAGAGCATCCAGCGCCCCCACCTCATGAAAGTGCGCCTTGTCCTTTGCCGCGCCATGCACCCGGCCCTCCGCATCAGCCAGAGTGTCCAGAGCCAACAGGGCATCCTTCCGGGCCTTTCCGCTCAGGCTGGAGCCGCTGAGAATTGATGCCGCCTCCTCCAGAGAATGAAACCTGCGGTCCGAGACTACGTTAGCCCTCGTGGCGGCGATGTGCCCCCTCTCCTGCCGGGTGACCTCAAGGGTGCAGCCCACCGACTCCACCGCCTGGCGAACAGCGTGGTGGTCTGCGCCCAAATCGAGCAGAGATGCCATGATCATGTCTCCGGAGGCACCGGAGCTGGGATCAAAGAGGAGGACTTTCATAGGCTGTTGGTTAGCAACAGGTTGTTAAAAAGGGTTGGGTGCGGTGGAAGCAAGGCTTAAATTGGTCTCCAACAGGAGGAGTGTGTCGATTTATATGGAAGGAGAGAATATGGGATTATCTATAAATTGTACGATATTTTTCGTAGTGGGCACCCGCGCGCGGTGTTACGCGCGGTTGGCAACGGGGACCCCTCAACGCCGGGGAGGCTTCTGATTCTTATCAGACTGCGGTCAGCGGGATCGATGATCTTGCTCTTGCGGTTTGTTTGGATGGGCATCCTCCGCTAGCGGTCCCCCGATGGTCTGCCGCTCATTAACTCCTCCAGCATGGACCTAAAATGCTTGGCTCCTCTCTATTTCCTATGAGTGATGAAGTGGTTCTTTGTCTCTGTGTCTCTCTCGCCTCTGTGGTTGGCCAGGCCGACAATTAAGCCTAATGCTACTGAACAAAACCACAGAGGCACCGAGGCACATAGATGAGAATAAACACGTTAGACAGAGTAACTCAGTTTAGCCACGGGAAATAGCGAAGAGCCAAATGCCCACACGAAGGATTGATTGCGCCCTTACCCCCATTCTGCTCTTTCAGACAGGAGAAGGCTATTAAGTCGGATAGTATATCGATTGCCAAACGCTTGCGAGATGACCTATTATCCCTGAAAGCATTCCTGAAGACCAATGGCGCGGCTACGAATGGACCGCCCTCTCAGTCACCACCATAGGCGCGCTGCTCGCCTCCATTCAGGGCTCCGCCCTGCTCATCGCCCTGCCGGACATCATGGCCCAGCTTCACGCCGGTTTCATGACCATCATGTGGGTCATGCTCGGCTTTCTGCTCATCACCACCGCCTTCGTGCCCGTGGTGGGCCGGCTGGCCGACATGTTCGGCAGAAAGAAGCTCTATAACGCCGGCTTTGCCGTCTTCACCCTGGGCTCTCTTCTCTCCGGCCTCTCCGATCCCCGCTTTCATGGCTGGGACCTGGTGGCCTACCGCATGATCATGGGCCTGGGCGCCGCCCTGCTCTTCACCAACAGCGCCGCCATAGTCACCGACGCCTTCCGCAAAGGTCGGGTGGGCCTGGGCCTGGGCGTCAACACCATCGCCTTCTCCGCCGGCTTTCTCATCGGCCCGGTGATCGGGGGCGTTCTCACCGCAATCGATTGGCGATGGGTCTTCCTCATCAATGTCCCATTAGGTGCTGCGGGCACCGTCTGGGGCATCCTGCGCCTGCGAGAGCCGGTGGCTCTGCCCGCCCACCAGAGCTTCGACTGGCCGGGCAGCATCAGCTTCACCCTGGGCCTCGGCTCACTGCTGCTGGCCGCCTCACTGGTGGCCTTTCCTCTCATAGACCAGTCCTATATCTATGGCCTCTTCGCCGCCGGCCTTCTCGGCATGGCCTTCTTCCTCCACTGGGAAAGAAAGGCCCCCCAGCCCATGATGGACTTTGGCCTCTTTCAGGGCAGGCTCTTCGCCTGTGCCTCCGCCGCCAACGCCATCAACGGCCTGGCCCGGGGGGCAGTGCTCTTCGTACTGATCTTCTTCTTACAGGGGCCTTACGGCCTCGATCCCCTCCAGGCGGGGATCATGATGGCCCCCTTTGGAGCCGCCTTCATGCTGATCGGCCCGATCTCCGGCTATCTCTCCGACAAATACGGCTCCAGGGAGCTAGCCACAGCAGGCCTTCTCATATCCGGCCTGGGCCTCCTGGGCCTGGGCAGCGTCTCGAGCAGCACCTCCTACGGGCTCCTTTCCCTCTACCAGGCGCTCATGGGGGGCGGCTCGGGCCTCTTCGCCTCTCCCAACTCCAATGCCATCATGTCCTCAGTGCTCCCGGAAAAGAGGGGCATGGCGGCAGGCATCAACTCCATGCTCATGAACACCGGCCAGATGCTCAGCATCGCCATAGTATTCCCGCTGGTGCTCAGCCGCATCCCTGAGGATGTCATGTTCCGCGTCTTCCTCTACGGAGGAGGGATGAGCGGCGCACCCCTGGCCGCCTTTTATTCGGGAATGCACCAGGCTTTCATGGCCTCCTTCGCCGTGACGCTCCTGGCTGCAGCGATCTCCAGCCTGAGGCCCCGGTCCTTTTCCCAGGCATAGGAGATCAATTCTTCCAGATCACTTCTTCCAGAACTCCGGCACGAACAGCACCAGGGCGGTCACAATCTCCAGCCGGCCCATCCACATGCAAAAGAAGAGCAGCATCTTTCCCGCCGGGTGCACCTCGGCAAAGCTGAAAGCCGGCCCCAGCATTCCATATCCTGGCCCCACGTTGCCCAATGTGGTCGCCACCGCCGATATCACTGTCTCCATATCCATTCCCGGCTGGCCATGGGATATGATGGCCAAAAGCAGCGTGGCCTGGGCGAAGATGATGATGTACATGGCCACGAATATGTTGCTGGGCCGCAGCACCTCATCCTTGACGGACAGCCCCCCCAGCTTCAGGGGTATCACCGCCTTGGGGTGCATGACATGCAGAAGCTCCCGGTAGCCGCTCTTCAAGACCAGCAGAATTCTCACCACCTTGATGGCTCCGCCCGTCGATCCGGCGCAGGCTCCGATGATCATGAGCAGGAGCAGGGTGTACTTGGCGGCAGCAGTCCACTGGTCGAAGTCGGCTGTGGCAAAGCCGGTGGTGGTCATGATGGAGACCACCTGAAATCCGGCCAGTTGGATCTTGCGGAGGATGTCGCCCTGCAGCCCTCCCCAGAGGACGATGATCGCCGTCGCCCCCAGCATAATCATGGTGTAGAAGCGGAACTCCGCATCGCGGAAGAGGGCCTTTCGGTCGGAATTGAGCATTTTGTAGTGCAGGGCGAAGTTGGCCCCGGCCAGGAACATGAATACGGCGATGATGAGATCTATAACCCAGCTCCTGTAGGCGGCTATGCTCAGTGCCTGAGGCGAAAAGCCCCCTGTAGCCATGGAGGCAAATGTGTTGCAGAGGGAGTCGTAAAGAGGCATGCCGGCGAGGCAGAGCAGGACCACCTCGGCCACGGTCAGCAGGATATAAACCACCCAGAGCAGTTGAGCCGTCTGCTTGATCCTGGGAGTCAGTGCGTCCTTGTCAGGCCCCGGCACCTCCGCCCGGTAGAGCTGCCGCCCGGCCACTCCCAGGCGGGGCAGGATGGCCACGAATAATAGTATTATGCCCATGCCCCCCAGCCACTGGGCAAAGGACCTCCAGAAGAGCAGCCCCATATAGGTCCTGTCTACGCTGCTGCTGATCTGAATCAATGTGCTGCTCGCCGTAAGGCCGCGGACGGCCTGCTCTATATGATGGGCGAGGCTGGCGTTCGCTAAAGTGGCGTTGATAATCCAGTATCCGTGAGAGTTGGACTCGGTGAGAATGGACGAGCCGGTGGTGGTGAAGGCCGACATGGACTCGAAGAGCCCGTCGATCATGCTGGTTCCCAGGAAGAAGTAGGGCAGAGCCCCGAAGAAGGCCGCTCCCAGCCACCCCAACGAAACCAGGGCGAAGCCCTCCTTGACCCCCGGCTCCTCCTCCGAGGAGAGCCTTCTCAGGATTATGCCTGTGGCCAGGGTGAGAAGCGATGTCACGGCAAAGGCTATCACGCCTCCCGTCTCGGCATAATAGGCCGCGACAGCTCCCGGAATCAGGAGGAGCACCGCCAGGATCTTGAGCAGCGAGGCAAACAGCCTTAAAAATACCCTGATATCCATCAGGCCTGACCATCCCGTTTTCCTTCTATAAAAAAGATATGATCACGAAACGAAGAGCTTCTTCACTTTTGATACCACATGGGGCATGGACATGACGAATATCCTGTCCCCGACAGCCGCCTTGAAGTCGCCGCCGGGCAACATGGGCTCTCCTTCCCGGATGACCATTCCGGCCATGGAGTCATGGGGCAGTTCATGAGATATCGCCTTGCCTATGATTTTGGCCTTGGGCTGGACCACGAAGTCCACCAGCTCCATCCTCTCGTCGCTCAGGGTGATCACCTCCTCGCCGCCGATCACTCTCTGAAGAACGGCATCGGCTGTAACCTGGCCGGGGCTCACGGCCCTGTCCACCCCCACCATCTCAAAGAGCTTGATGTAGACGCTGCGGTTGACGCGGGAGAGGATCTTCCTGGCCCCCAATTGCTTTACCAGCAAAGAGCAGAGCAGGTTCTTGTCGTCCAGGCCCGTCACGGCAAATACCACATCCATCTTTCCGGCGTCCTCCTCGCGCAGAAGCACCAGATCCGATCCGTCTCCATTGAGGACCATGGTATCGGATAGTTTGTCTGCGATCTCTGCGCATCGCTCTGCGTCCTTTTCGATGAGCCTCACATCCACGCCCATCTTCTCCAGCCGGCCGGCCAGATAGAATCCGACCATCCCGCCTCCCACGATCATGACCCTCTGCGAGCCATGCGACTCGTGCAGCATTTGCCTCAGCTCCTGCAAGGCATGGGAGTCACAGAGCAGCAGCAGGTGATCATTGAGCTGCACGGTGTGGTCTTCGCCGGGGATGAAGATCTCGCCTGCCCGGTTTATGGCCACAATTCGGCAGTTCTTCGGCAGGCTGATGTTGGGGATGGGGCCCACGATGTTCATATCCCTGGTGACCTTGAACTCGATAAGCTCCACCAGCCCTTTGGCCAGATCCCGGTTCATGAGCAGAGACGGAAAATAAAGAGCCCTTGCCATGTCCTCTGCCATGGCCAGCTCCGGGCAGATCATATAGCTTATGCCTATCTCCCGCCGGTCCTGTACCGGCTGGTCGATGTACTGAGGGTTGCTGACCCTGGCTATGGTCTGGCGCACACCGAGATGAGCGGCTATGATGCAGGTGATGACATTGACCTCATCGTTTCCGGTTACGGCCACAACTATGTCAGCTTTCTTGATGCCGGCATCCTGGAGGAGCCTGGCATCGGCGGAATTTCCCTGCATGACTTTGACGTCCATGTCCTGAAGCCTGGCGCATGCCGTAGCATCCCTGTCGATGACAGTCACATCGTGATCGGCATATAGCTCGCTGGCTATGAGATAGCCCACCTCGCCTGCTCCCGTGATCAATATACGCATATCATTTCCTCCACAATTCCTTCATCGATAATAAGAATACCGGCATCATCTCCAGCCGGCCAATGTACATGGCAAAGAAGCCCACCATCTTTCCTGCCGGGCAGATCTGCGACCAGTCAAATGTGATGATGCCATAGCCAGGCCCAACGCCACCCATGCAGGATGCTATGCCGGAGAGCACCACCTGTAGGTCTACTCGCGGATCGGCTGAGCAGAGGGCGGCCATTGTCAGAGACAGGGCCAGCCATACAGCCAGGTAGAAGAAGGAGTAGAATATCATGGGCCTCAAGACCTCCTCCTGCACAGGCGTCTGCCCCAGGCGGATGCTGTGCACGGCATGGGGATGAAGCATATGCAATAGCTCCCGGCGAGCGTATTTCAGGTCCACGGCAAGCCTGCCCACCTTTATGCCTCCTGCTGTGGAGCCTATGCATCCGCCGATAAGCATCACCATGATCAGAGCCATCTTGGTTGCGGCGGACCACTTATCATAATCAAGGGAATTGACGAAGCCGCAGGTTCCCATGAAGGAGACGACCTGAAAGCCGGCAAATCGAAGGCGATCGGCCAGTGGTCCTTCGATTCCACCCCATAGTGTGAGGACAATCGTCGCGACCGCTAGGATGGCAATCATAATCCTGAATTCCTCATCCTTCAGCCAGGCTGCTCTGTCTTGGGTCAAAACCTTATAATGAAGTGCGAAGCTGGACATGCCCAGGATGATGAAGAGGGCTACAATGGCCTCGATGAGCGGGCTATTGTAGGCGGCAATGCTGGACGACTGGGGAGAAAAGCCTCCCGTGGCCAGGGTTGAGAAGGCAGTGCAAACGGCATCGTAGAAGGGCATGCCGGCTGCATAGAGCAGTATTATCTGCAGGGCATTGAATAGAAGGTATACCTTCCAGAGTATCCTTGCGGTGGCTGCGGCCCGGGGCGTGATGGTATCTTTGCTCGGCCCCACCGTCTCCGCCCGGTAGAGCTGGCGACCGGCCACCCGAAGCTCGGGGAAGATAGCCACCACCATGAGGATTATGCCCAGGCCGCCTATCAGTTGCTGGAAGGAGCGCCAGAAGAGCAGCCCGAAGAATGTGTGGTTGTCTGCAAAATGCCAGTTGATGCCGCACCCGGACAGGCCTGCCGCCAGCCCGTTAAGAAGGCTGATGGAGATGCTGTGATCTGCCAATGTGGAATTTACGATATAGTATCCCTGGGCATTAGATTCGACGAGAATGGTGGCACCTGTAGCCGAAAAGCCGGAAACCGATTCGAAGAGAGCGTCGACCGGGCTTATGCCCTGGAAGACGAATGGCAGAGAGCCGAATGCGGTTGCTGTCAGCCACCCCAGGGTTACGGCGGCAAAGGCGTCTTTGTAGCCAACCTCCCCTTTTCGTCCCTGGTTGGAGAGGAGTATGCCCATGCCCAGAGACAGCAAAGCCGTAAAGGCAAAGGAGGCAACGGCAGGGGTCTCATGGTAGTATGCGCTGACAGCTCCCGGAACCAGCAGCATCAGACTCATGACCTTGAGCATTGTGCCGATGATGTCAAAGACGATTGCAGGCTTCATTCACACCTTTAAATTGAATTCAAGCCCGGAATATCTTTGAGGCAAGAACTGCTTTTAGTAGACTGCTGATAATTATCTTTTCCAAGGGTTGTAAACCTCATGCTGCCCGACGTCTCAGCTTTCACGTCCCTGCCTGGAAAGGCGATCCGCAAATCATTTACAGATCTTTTGAGATGACGGTGGATCATATCTGAAGCGGGCTGTAGGGATCACCCCGAAATATAAATGTTTCCATCCCACGCATAACCGTGAATGGTTTCAAGTCTCCGGCTCAGGAGTGCTCCGTCGATGACCCCAATGTCCGCTTCACTTCAGGATGATGAATTTATACTAAGAGGCCCAATGGTGTTTCTGATGGGTAAAGATGCAAGCATCGTCGTACCTGTCGGCGGTATAGATACATTTGAGATGTTGTATGTTATCTCTCAGATGGCCGCTATGAAATATGGCAGGAGGATACAATGAGCAAGAAGAAGGGCGCTAAGGGCATGCCCAGCGACGGACCGGGCAAGCACGATCCCTCAAAACCGGTAAAGAGCGATAAAGTAGACTATGGCTTTGACAAGACGGCACGCAGCAAGAGGTACGAGGGACCCCAAAAGACCAAGCCGTGAAAAGCTATATGGCCGGGGGATTGGGGAGAGGACACAAAAATCCTCCGGCAAACGATGCCGGATACTGAGCAGTGCTGCATCATCTCCCACCAGTGAATTGGCAGGGATCAGCCCTGCATTTTCCCAAATCCCGAATCATCACACTGTGCTTCGTTCGGCCAAATATGCCCTGGCTTTCTCGGGATCACATGCCAGCTCATCAATTCTGTCCTCCGACATCTTCCAGAGCAGACCATCAAATACAGTCTCTTCGTCTCTCTTCTCCCACCAGGATAAGCAGGTTTCAGCCGCCAGCCTGCAGGCGTCCTCGTCCGTCAAATGGAGGGACAGGCAGAACGTCTCCCCCACGCATGCACCCACGGGTGCTCTAGTACAACGATCACAGGTCATTTCGGCTCCTTCATTTTATTATTTATCTCTTATTATGTTCTGCCTTGCCCGCCATATGCTTTGCAATCAGAAGAGCTTTCAGGTGGCAGCCGCCAGCCGCCAAAAAGTTATAAATTTGCAGGGCAGGATAACGCCCCACATAGCCGAAATTCGGCCAAAACAGACAATTAGGATCAGTATCTTCGGGGAGCTCTGGCAGGTCTGTGCTTCTGGTAGCACTCGCTGCAGTAAACCGGCCTGGATCCATCCGGCTTGAAGGGGACCTGGGTTTGCTTGCCGCATTCCGAGCAGGTTACATCTGTCATCTCTCTGGGACCGCTGCTGTAGCCGCCGCGACTGTTGCCGCTGCTGCCGCTGTTTTCATATCTTCTCTCAAACATTTAATTCACGTACCCTTGGATCGATTCAAAGAATCGAACTCGCTACAAAAGACATCTCAACAAATCTCTTTGAATCGACGGTAATGTAACGCCTTAAGAACGATGAATCCAGATGATAAACCTGTCGGTCGAAATGGGAATTTG
>DAOPZB010000051.1:0-10100 GCA_035353195.1 Methanothrix sp.
CTCATGGGAAAAGTTCACATATGTAAAAGTACCATGAATGGAATCGGAGGTGAAGACGAAATGTGTACCGTAGGTGGAGGGCCGGATATTGGAAACATCGAGTCTCTGGCCGCCAAGGATTATGAATGTCTGGATTGCAAGAATCAATTTAAGGGTATGGGCAGAAGGCCCATGTGTCCGTCCTGCAAGTCCAGGAATGTCAAAGCAGTCTGAGGACAGGCAACAGTGAGCCTTCTGAGCTAAAATCTCATGCGCATAACCCTCAACGAGGATGAGATAGCCTATATCGCAGGCAAAAGCGGAACAATAGCGTTAGCCAAGACCCGGGGAGACTTTTTCTATTTGGAGACGCAATTACAAGAGATCATCCTCTTTACTGATGACGATGACCTGATTGTGGCCTCATCCTTTGGGACGGGCGAAGAGATCAGGCGTGGCCTGGCCTGTACCATCTTCCAGCTCCGCGAACTGAAAGCGCCTCTCATAGTTCTTCCCAAAGGCCATCCGGCATCATCCCGCCTGAAGACAGTGGTGTCCATCGGCCCGCTCACCCGTTTGAGCTGTGATATTCAGCCGGGGACTCATCCTGAGCAGGACGTGCTCTGCGGATGCGAGGAGTTTTCAGGCGTGAGGGTGATGGCCGCGCCGGGCGGAGCTGAGATCGCCGGCCTGTCTTCATCCGCAAATGAGATAACCATAAAGAAGCTGTGATGAAATGGGAATGATGGATCATGGCAGAGATAAAAGAGGACAGCCTGGTTAGATATAAAGGAACGGGAACCATTGGGACGGTCAAGGTGCTGAAGGTCGAGGATGACGGAGAGACCTGGGCGTTTTTGGACAGCACCGGCCTGTACTATCGCCTGGACACCCTGGAGATCATAGAGAAGCCTCCGGAGAGAAGAGAGCTGGAGGGCATGACAATCGAGCAGATCCAGGAGAGGTTCAAGCAGACACAGGAAATGATGGACGCGGCCAAGATGCAGGATGAGAACCTGGAGACGGGCGGCTGAGACAGAGAATGGCTCTTCGCTTTCCATGTATTTGATGCTTCCATCTCTATGAGTCCTCTGTGCGCTCCTCTAACCTCCTGGCGGCAGTCCGTGGGCGATTAGCTGAGCCAATGGCTAACGATGATTTCACCACAGAGGACACAGAGATGAGAATAAACTAAAAAGACAGATTAACTCAGTTTGGCCACGGGAAATAGCGAAGAACCCTTTCTCTGCTCAGGGAAGAGCAAAGATCCCGACAGGCGGAGGGGGCCGTCGCATCGCCGGCGAAGAGGGAAATCTAGAAATAAAAAGAACTCTTCAAATCGATGGGAGTGAATAGTGTGGACAGAAATTTGTTTAAAAGAGAGCTTAGCCTGTCTCTCGTAACATTTATTCTTTGTGCTTTATTATTATCTGCATGGGCTCTTGCCCAATGCGAGAATTGCGACCAAAGAAATATGGGCGGCCTCTCGCCGTGGAATGGCGCACGTCTGACGCAAAACGGCAGCCAGGCGAATTTGCCCGGTTTTGCCGGCCTGATATCCGGCAGCACAGCCGCGACCACAGGAGCGACCGGCGAGCAGGGAAAATCGATACTGCCAGGGAACGAATCTGAGAGCTGCGATGACGGCAACCCCTGCACCATAGACACCAGAGGAGATAAAGGCTGCCAGCACGATCCGGTAAGCTGCGATGACGGAAATAGCGCCACAGAAGACCATTGCACTTCCTTTGGATGCGTCCATGTAGCCATCGGCGGACAGAGCCCGCAGGCAAATAACAGCGGATCAGAATCGACAAATCCCCCGTCTGTGGCCGCCTACGCTCCTTCTCTCGTTGAGCCGGCAGGTGAAATCCAGGAGGCAGTCGGCAATGTTTCCGAAGAGGCCAACGTCACTGAAGAATCTCTGCCGCTGGTCTGTGACGACGGCAATCCCTGCACCAACGATATATCAAACGATAATGAATGCCTTTTTTCACCCAGGGACTGCAGCGACGGAAATGACAGCACGGAAGATTACTGCCTGGACGGAACCTGCGTAAACGCCCCCAGAAATGAGCCTCAAGATGGCGACGAACTTGCATCCCGGAACAATACTTCTGCCGGGGATAATGCTCTAGCCGAGAACAATACCACAGCCGTTTCTGAGAGTTCGGCAGCCCTCGCCTTACATAATATGTGCAGCGACGGCGATCCCTGTACCATAGACGTCTTCAATGCGTCCGCGCCGGGAAAATGCGACCACATGCCCAGGGATTGCGATGACGGCGATGCCTGCACCACGGACACCTGCGAAAATGGAAGATGCGTGAACACCCCCAATAACTGCAATGACGACGACCCCGCCACCTTTGATTACTGCTATCAGGGAGTATGCTACCACATTGCGTCAAGCTGCGATGACGGCGACGGCTGCACTCACGACACCTACAACGGATCGGCATGCATTCATATTCCACAGAGCTGCGACGACGGGAATGCCTGCACCATAGACACCTGCAAGAACGGAACATGCAGCCACGAGAAGATCAGTTGCGATGACGGCAATCCCTGCACGGATGACCGATGCTACAAAGGGCACTGCATCAACCATTGGAGGTGCGATGATGATAATCCCTGCACTGTGGACTACTGCGATCCCAAATGGGGATGCATCCACACCCCGGCCGCCTGCGAAGGGGGAAAGACCTGCATTGACGGGACCTGTCGCTATCCTTACTACTACGGATACTACTATCCATATGCCCTTCCGGCCAGCGCGGCTGCCCCCGCCAATTCCTATACCATCCCTGCCGGAACGGCCATAAGCCTGCCCTGGGGACTGTCGGTGACCGCCATAGGCGATCTCAGAGTGGAAAATGCGATTGCCTATCCCGGAGTATCTCCATTCCGATTTGTGAGGGCAATGGGAGCCGAGCTGGCGATGACAGGCTCGCAGAATAAGCCTATTTCAGAGCTGGCGCAGATGATCGGCCTGTCCTGGAATGAGGCTGCTTTCAGCCTGACCCTGATAAAACCGGACGGCAGCGTCCAGTCCCCCCAGGGCGACAACGTCAATGTGGTCCACCTGCTGGGATGGAATTATGACTACTACTTCCTGAAAAGCCCCGCTCCCGGAAACTGGACTGTTCAGGTTACACCCACAAACGCAGCAAGCTCCGGGACGGGCTTCTCACTGATCACCGGGCTGGTTAAGGGGGCTTCCCCCTAAACCATTTTTTTTTCTCTTCATTTTAGCTATCACCGCCCGTATGTTGCCATTGTCTCGCCCCTCTGCAGGATATGCCCCTGCATTGCTCTCTCCAGGTCTTCAACCGTCGAGCCGGGGGCCAGATCCAGCATCTCATCGAGGCCGTACGCCCGGAAGAAATATCGATGGGGCTTTCCGGGCGGAGGGCAGGGCCCGGCGTATCCTGTCTCTCCGAAGCTGTTGATGCCCTGGACTGCCGGAAAGGGCTCATCGATGGTGGCATCTTTAGCGATCCCCTCAGCGATGGCATCAACCGCCGGAATATTCCAGATCAGCCAGTGATAGAATGTGCCCGACGGCGCATCCGGGTCCTCGAGGATAAGGGCAAGGCTGGCAGAGGAGAATCCCCCAATCCCAATTTTGGGAGAGGCATCGCTCCCGTCGCAGGTATGGTCCCTGGAAAACTGTCAAATCCCAATTGCAGAGTGATATTGGCAATAGCATCCGCCTCATCAGAATCAATGGATGATTCATTCTCCCCGGCAATGGAGCCGGGGATGAGCAAAAAGATGATTACAGCGGCTAAAGATACAGAATTAGTCATGTTTATGCCCTCAATCAATTTCTTGCCATTTATACAGTGATTATAGCTGCCATAGCGGAAAAGCCTTTTGGGATGATCCAAACATCAGGGAGAGCAACAACAACAGATATAGAGCGACTCAAGTCTGGCCACAGGAAATAGCGAAGAGCCAGATAAGTTAATATAGAATTTGCAGACAATATTAGCATGAGCAGGCAGGGATTGGATTTTGGCCAGATGTCTATTGTCGATTGCCGGTTTGATCATGGTGATATGTTCGTCTTCTCCGGCAGATATGATAATTTCGGATACTGAAATTGGATTTTATCTTGACCCTGAAGGATCTTCCGAGCTATCAGATCCTAACGGAAGGGGAATTCGCATTCACATTGCCTGAATCCCCAGCCACCGAAAAGGGACTGATGGACGATCTCACAATGCAGCAGTTCAATCAACCCCAATTGCAGGAATCATATGCTGCCGCCTCCGATTATTCTCTGGGCCAGCAGCCGGAGGTATGCACCGAATGCTATGCCGCCATAATCACCCAGTCCGCCACCCAGCCGACTGAATCGGTTATGCTGAGCTATTCAACAGAGAGCGCCTCAGCCGGCCTGGAAGGTGAAGTCGTTTCCCCCCCCACATCAGGCCAGGGCATAACAGCCGCCTTAGAAGGGGCGGGCCGGGCCGACGATCCTTACGTTTTAGAAAAGGTAAACATGACGAACCTGTCGGGAAACGGGCTGCTGGTGAGATATTCGAATGCCCATCTGCTGCTTCGGGATTTCGCATTTGAGAACCTCAGCCTGCAAAACCGGTCTTCGATGCCCATCGGAATTGAGACCCAATATGCAAAGAACGTGATGATCGAGAACTGCACAGGTAGAAGCGGGGAGAGCTTCCGCTTCACCTATTCGGAGAATGTCACCATAAAGAACAGCACCGGCAGAAACCTGATAATGGAGGGAGTAAATAACGGCCGGGCGGAGGGCTGCACCGTATCGGCAATCACCATCAAGGGGCTGATGTCCCCCTTCATATTCCCATAAGATGCTCGATCGGAACTATGATGTGTATAACGACTCGCTTCTGCTGCACAGGGACGACAGTTTAGCCCCATCCAGCGGCTGCCTCATCGATAGCTGCCGAAATGTCAGGGAGATAGACATCTTCGACTCCGAAAATTGCATTGTGCAGGATACCGCTGTGCAGGGAGAGGAGCTGTGGCTGATCAATGCCGAAAATATCACCATTAGAGACTGTGCGGTATCCAACTCCATACTGTCCATAGACTGGTCCAGAAACATATCCTTTCAGGATGCCAGGCTCACAAACTGCAGCTTAAGCCTTGCCGGCATCGGGCCGCAGGATTATGCCGTTGCCTTCGAAAACAGCACGCTAGATGGAAAGCCCATCTACTATTATGAGGGCCGCCCTGGACTGGCCCTGGAGAATCTGTCAGCCGGATACATCTGGCTGGTAGACTGCCCCGGTGCAACTGTAAGGGGATGCGATGCCCTGGGAATCTATGCCGTCAATTCCGACGGCACGGAGATCAAAGACTGCCGCATAGGCCGGGAAGGGGTGAGCCTCGCCTTCTCCAGCAACTGCCGGATGGCGAATAGCCTTGTGGAAGGCAGCGGGCCCGCCGGCTTGGAGGAGGAAAAGGTTCAGGAGAAGGCCTTCCGTTTGAATGCCGGCAGGAACAATACGGCAATTGGAAATGCCATCACCTCTTCCCTAAAATCGGCTCAACCTTTTTCAAATATCTCTCCAGCCGCTCCTCGCACTCCTCCATTGTGACATCCACTGCCATCTCCTGCATGATCTCCTGGAGCTGCTCCTTGACCTCCTGCCAGGAGTACCTGTCCTCCCGCGGGCAGAGGTCGGTCATGAGGCGCAGGGTGGGGATCAGGGCCTTTTTGAATTTGGAGCGGAGGAATTGCATGAAATGCTCCCCCATGTCCTGAGAGAGATAGGACCTCAATTCATCCAGGAGCTGATACTGAGAGGCGCAGGGGTCCAGATAGGGATCGGCGACCTCCTGGCCGAACTTTTTGGAGAGGTTGGCGTAGACGGCCCGGAAGATGCCGTCGATGTAGTCCCTGGTATAGGCAGGCTCGTTTATCTCAGCGGCCAGGCTGTAGCCCACCAGCCGGCAGCGCAGGAGCTGAATCTTAATCTCGCTCAAGGGCAGATAGGAGTCAATCTTGCGCACATAATCCTCAAGGGTCTCCAGCCGCTTATGGGGCTCAAAGGTCACAGGCATATAAAACACTCCAGCACAATTAATGATTAGCTATATTCTCAAAATAGTTATCTCTTTTGGCGTTTTTTTCTTTGTGAATCCTTGTGAGTCTTTATGCTGGTACGAAAATGCCGTCTTTGTGGGTTCTTTGTGCGCTTTGTGTCCTTTGTGGTTATTCGTAGTAATCTATTTGTTAATCAAAACCCTAGTGCTTCACCACAAAGATCACAAAGCTCACAAAGGACGCACAAATAACGGAGGCTCATTTTCATGGATTTCAGAACTTATCCTCTCTGTAGACGGGCTTGTCCGGCACCAGGTATATTGTCCAGAAGACCAGGGCCGTGACTGCCGCCTTGACGATGATATTGGTCCAGACCATCTGCATAAGGCCCTCCGGCCCCAGGACGCCGGCGAAGGCGATGACCGGAAAGAGGAGGCTGTCTGCGGGAATGGAAACGGCATTGGAGGCGAAGACCCGCGTCCACTGGGGCCAAGACCGCCTCGCCCCCTGCGACCAGAGGCGATAGACCCAGGTGTCTATCAGCTCGGCGATGAGAGCCGTGAATATGGAGGCCAGGACGATTCTCATCTGCAGGGAGAAGAGGAACTGCCAGGCCGTCTGGCCGCCGCCCGCCGCCCAGTCCGTCTGAGCGGGCAGGAGGACGACCAACTGAAAATAAAGCGCCGCCAGCAGATTGACGGCCGCCGCCAGCCAGATGGTGGTGACCGCCGCCTTCTGGCCGAGCTGCTTGTGGATCAGGTCGCGCCAGGTGAAAGTGAGGGAGTAGATGAATCCCGCATCCATGACCAGGCTTCCGAAATAGGTGACCTTGGTGGCGGCGATGTTGCCAGCTATTGAGAAGAACAGGTA
Organism: Methanothrix sp.; assembly: GCA_035353195.1. GTDB lineage: Archaea > Halobacteriota > Methanosarcinia > Methanotrichales > Methanotrichaceae > Methanothrix. The sequence continues at coordinate 6,893 of DAOPZB010000051.1, forward strand.
CAGGCCGCAGAGGATGATGGCCGCCTGCACGCGGTCGATTTCAAGCCTCTCCCTAGCCACTCTGAAAACCATAGATTTCGATTCTCCAGCAGCATTTCATGCTCTCTTCAGCCACTTGCACTTCAATTCCAAAAAGCGCCCCTGCCTTATGCTCTCTCTGATCTCCTCCATGAGGCGGAGCATGAAATGCAGGTTATGAACCGTAGCCAGACGGAAGTAGGACAGCTCTCTCGCCACGTAGAGGTGGCGCAGGTAGGCCCGGGAGTAAGTGCGGCAGGTCGGACAGGAGCATTCCGGATCGGGGGGCCGGCCGTCCTCTCTGAACCGGGAGGACTTGATATTTATGCGGAACTTGCTCTCCAGGCTGCCGCCCGACTGAGGAGAGAGAAGCAGGCTGCCCCGCCGGGCAATTCTGGTTGGGGAGACGCAGTCGAAGGTATCGATTCCCCGGCCCACGCATTCAAACAGGTCGTCTATCTCACCGATGCCCAGCAGGTGGCGGGGCCGGTCCCCATCCAGCCTGGGGACCGTCCAGTCTAAAACCTGGTGCATATCCTGCTTGCTGTTTCCCAGGGAGCCGCCGATGGCAATCCCGTCGAAAGGCATATCGGCTATGGCCAGAGTGCTCTCTTCTCTCAGGTCCTCAAACCAGCCTCCCTGGATGATGCCGTAGAGGGCCTGGCTTTTGTCATGATGGCGAACAGACTCTTCTGCCCATTTGTGGCTGCGCTGCATGGCCTGCCTGGTATAGTCGTAATCAGAGAGCGGGGAAGTGCACTCGTCAAAGGCCATGATGATGTCCGAGCCCAGGTTGGACTGAATTTTCATGGACTTCTCGGCATTCAGGAAATGCCAGGCCCCGTCCTCAAGGCACTTGAAGGATATCCCTTCGTCGGTGATGCGGGTGAGGTTCTCTTTTTTGGGCTTTTTTGATTCTTTCGAGCTTTTTGAGTTGTTTGAGTTGTTTGAGCTATCTTTCTCGCAGTCGTCTTCATGGCTGCCTCCAATTGCAGCCTCCTGGGGAAAGATGTTTCCGATCTTTCCGATGTTGTGCTCCCTGGCAAATCCCAGCGAGAAGGCCTGAAAGCCGCCGGAGTCGGTGAAGAGTGGGCCGGAAAATCCCATGAACCTGTGCAGCCCGCCCAGCCTTGCGATCAGCTCGTCACCGGGCTTGAGGTGGAGGTGATAGGTATTGGCCAGGGTGCATTGGGCTCCTAAGGCCGCCAGGTCGTCGGAACCCAGGGCCCGCACGCTGCCCAGGGTGGCCACGGGCACCAGGTAGGGCGTCTGTATATCACCCCGGCGGGTCCTGATCATGCCCAGCCTGGCCTGGCTCTCTTTGTCCTGCTTCTCGATCTCAAAGGATAGGGCGCTCATGGTTGACTTCCTCGGAAGTAGGCCGGCAGATGAAAAAGCTTTTGCATCGAAGGGCCATAAGCTGGGTGGCAGAAATATGAGCGTAAAGAGCGCCGGAATTCTCCTCTTTCGGATCATTGCTGGCAGCAGCCGGGAGATTGGAGCGAAAGTGACAGAGCCGGATATGACCGGACCGGAGGCGACTGAGCCGGATGTGACAGAGCCGGAGGCGATTGAGCCGGTTTTGGCCGGGCAGGATGCGTCTGGCCTGGAGGTACTGCTGGTTCATCCCGGCGGACCCTTCTGGGCCGGCAAGGACGATGGGTCCTGGTCCATTCCCAAAGGGATCTATCAGGCAGAGGAGGACCCTTTGCAGGCGGGAAAGAGGGAGCTATTCGAGGAGACCGGCTTTTCCCCGGCCGGCCCGGACAGCTCGTTTCACGATCTGGGATCAATCAGGCAGCCCAGCAAAAAGACTGTGCGCATCTGGGCTCTACGCTGCAGCAATGATTGCCGCAATTATGATTGGGAGAGGGCTGAGGTGAGGAGCAATCCCTTCACAATGGAGTGGCCCAAGGGGTCCGGGATCACGAGGGAGTTTCCTGAGATCGACAGGGCGGAATGGTTTGATCTCGCGGCTGCCAAAAAGAAGATCCTGAAGGGGCAGGCCGGCTTTCTCGACCGGCTGGAAAGGATGGTAGAATCTATTGAAGGGCCTTCTTGACCTGCACCACCAGCTCCGCCCGCACGGCGCTCCTCCGGTCTCCGCCGCAGACTATCCCCCGCACGCCGATGATATCCGGCTGCAGACGCCGCATCAGATCCAGGTGGGCAAATCCTATGCTTCCCGCGAGGGCGACCTCCAGGCCCTCGGAATGGCCCTGAGAGATGAACTGCTCCAGTTGTGACTCGCTCATGAAATCGAATGTGGGCCTGCCGTCTTTGACCGCCGTGTCCACCATGACCAGGTCGGCCCCGGCTTCCCTCGCCGCCTCAGGCAAAAGCAGAGGAGAAAGGCATCCGGCCCGCAGATAATCCGAGTAGCCTGAGGCCACCACCTTCTTCTTGGGATCATAGTCCTTAACGGCTCGCACAATCCCCTCCAGCATCTCCACGGCCTGGGCGGAATCCTTCGCGCCCAGCAGTCCCGCCTTGACATACTCCGCCCCGGAGACGGCAGCGCCCAGCGCTGCCAGGCTCGCCGTGCCGGGCTTGAAGGGCAGATCTCCTATGGTGGCCGACACAGGTGCCCTTCCGCGAGCCAGATCCGCCACCGCCCGGATGGCCCAGGGGAAGTTCGCGCCTAATGAGCCCTCTTTAGGATTCTTCACGTCGATGATGTCTGCGCCGCCAGCCAGGGCTGCATGCGCCTCTTCTATGTTCATGGGGCTAACCAACAATCTCATATTTATCCAATCCCAAAAGATGCCTCGTGCGATGCATCTTCGTCCTCGATATACTTAATGGTGCTGTTGTCCATGCCGTGCGCGGAGAGAGGAGCTGTTATGAGCCTATTGCCGGCTTTTCTAGAATCGTTTCCTCGTCCGAGCCGCTGGGCATTTTGCATGAGCTTCGCCCCAGAGAGGTTTATGTTGCCGACCTCGACCTGCTGATGGGCCGGGGCGATAATTTGGCGGCCATAAAACAGATCTCTTCTCGGGCAAAGACCATGGCCGATACGGGAATTTCCAGGGCAGGCGATCTGGATCGTCTGCCAGCATCCGTATCTTTGGTGCTGGGTACGGAAACGGCCTCGCTGCAGCTCATCGAAGCGGCTACAAGAGAATACGGGATTATAGTAAGCATCGATATGATGAAGAGGAAGGTGCTGGCCCGCGATCCCCAGCTCGCC
>DAOPZB010000052.1:0-10098 GCA_035353195.1 Methanothrix sp.
TCGATGACGGGGGTGTAGATCTCCTTCCAGGATGTGACACCCTTCTTCTTGAGGCCCTTGCCGATCCTCATCCAGATGTCGTATCTCTGGTTGAGATGCATGAGTCCGCTGATGTAGGAGAGAAGTGCATGATTGCGCCTCTCGATGATGGACTCCAGGTCCTTCTCAATCTTCTCGCCGCCAACCCTGAAGATCATGCCGAAGGGCATGGTAGTGCCCTCTTTCATCTCTCCGAGATCTGGACCGATGACAGTTACCTTTCCATCTTCAATCTGGTCCATCGGGGTGGCAAGGGACAGCTCGAATCCGTCAGCCTTGGGGCCGCCCAACTCTACCCATAGATCATCCTTCCTGATTCTCTCGCCCTCATACATAGGGGATATATCCAACTTTATATCTGCCATTAATACACCTCTTCTGTTTCGTCTCTGTTATGAGATGAATGTTATTTCTTCATTGCTGCGCTTACTTCGTCCACTGCTGCGTGATAGTCGTCAAGATTGAAGGCCATGTTACCGAATGTCATATCTGCATTGACATGGTAATACCGATCAATGGAGACACGCTTGATGTTCCGGTTAAAGCTCTTCAGTGTAGAGAACATTCCGTTGGCGAATTTGTAGTAGATGCCCAGGAATATGACGACGTCATACTGGCCCTTTCCGTCCAAGCCCATCCAGTCCTCAAACCTCAAAAAGTTGGTCAGGGGATGCAGGCCGATCTGATAGACGTTATTCAGGTAACCCCTATCTACAAATCCCTTCACGCTGTGCGCCGTGGCGGCGATGGGGATGCCCATCTTTCCCATCTCGATGATCTTGTCAAACATGATGGGATCGTCAAAAAGCTCCGCTCCCACAACGAGCAGAGGCCTCTTTGCTTTCTTGATGATCGCGCCGATGACCTTCGGCATATAGGTCTTGGCCATCTCCGGCCCGGGGATCTGGGCCATCTCAAAGGGAATGGCGTTCTTGGTGGTATCAATACCCTTCTTTACTTCTGCTGCCATCTTGATCACTTCCTCTCCTGTGCCCTCACTTCTTGGTCCTTATCTTGCGCGCGATATTCGTGGGATCGAAGCTGACATCTGCGGGCCGGAGCGGTCCGGAGATGAACTTCTTGGCCTTCCAGTCGATCTTCCAACCGTGCTTCTCCTCCAGCTCCTTCATCATCTGCGCCTGGTAGTTCAGGGGCAGATCTTTGACGTCGCGTACGAAGAGATGCCAGTCGTCGGGAAGCTTGCCGAAGTACTTCATGGAGATATCGCAATAGTGGGTCAGCTTGATTCCTCTGCCCTGGGTGTTATCAGAGGGGCGGAAGCACAGCTTGGCCATCTCCAGCATGGCCTCTTCCTTGGTCTCAGCGATATAGAGCATGGCTTCAGGTGCGGGCTCGATCTGCTGCATCTTGCCGTCCCTGGCATCGATGACCATCCAATCCTCAGGCTTATCGGTCCTGCCCATGAATGTCCTGCGGTATATGACCGAGCTGGGCTGAACAACCACGGGTATGCCAAGCCTGTTCACGCCGGTGGCAATAGATGCTGCCTTCTGAGAGTATGCCCCCCAGGCAACGCCGCATGCTCCGACCTTGGATAGGATATAGTCGGCGATATCATCGTAGTTGGCGCGCTCATTCCTGTGAGCGAAGATGGTTGCTACCTTGATCGCTGCACCATGAATATGGGCATTGGCCACACAAGAGCCTATGTTGCAGATGTTCCTGCCGTCAAAGGCACCCTCGTACTGCTCCCAGATGGTCTTGCCATCTTCATCCTTGTACAGGGACATGTCCATGGCCATGCAGCCAGTGGCGACGACGATATAGCCTCGGTCCACGAACTCCTTGGCGATGTCGTAGCACTCCTTGGTGCCGTTGGGGTAATTGGAGCAGCCTACCAGCGCTATAACTCCCGGAATCTGGCCCAGCACAAGGGGTGCACCTACCTTGCGGATCTCGGTATCGAGCACAGGTCCTCTGCCGGCTCTCATCTTGAACTTCTGGTTCTTGATGTACTCGCGATTGGCATACTCATAGAGCTTCAGGACAGGGATATCCTGGGGGCAGGCCTGTTCACATCTCTGGCAGCCTACACATACCTCATAGGTAGACGAGAAAGGCTCCAAATTGCCCTTGAGCGCCTCAGCGATCATATCGCTGATCCTGATATGGGGCGGGCAAACAAAGGCGCACTGATTACACTGAGTGCATTTCGCCAGGGTATCTTTGAACTGCTGCTCAGTGAAAACGCTCTCCTTCTTGAACTGCTCGCGCTTGGGTTTGACGGCGACTGCCGTCCTGATAGCGACTTCACCGGCCTTTACCGGATCGAGAATGGCCACGCCAGGCATCTTGAAGCTGACCAGATCCTCTACAATCGCATCTGCAGAGTCATTGGTCCTGTCGGGAAGGCCGAGCATGATCTTGTCGTTGCTGGCAATCACTGGAATATGCCTCTGCTGGCAGTCCTCCAGCACATCGCAGAATACGCACTGTTCGTCCACGATCACTGTATCCATGATCCCGGCGCGAACCATCTTTCTCCACCAGCCCATGGCGCCGGCGACCTTGGCCTTGGGTCCCAGGTTGGCGGGGATCTTCGAGGGTCTGCCAGTCTCCGTGATCCTGGTGAGGTCAATGGCTGTGCAGCATACGCCGCCGATATCTACCTTGTCCCAGAGGTTATTGTTCTCGGCATAGATCATGGCCTCGGCACCTGCTGCCAGGTTATGGCCGTAAGCTATGAGAACGCCCTTATTCTGATCCAGGGTGCCCATGCCGATCTCGACCAGTGGGGCATCAGCCGCGCCACGGGGCATGTCATAGGCCACTGTCTGCAGCATATCGCAGATCTCCTTGCCCAGGGAATCGATCATGCCGCCGTGCAAAGATTTGGACTCGAAGTCCATGTAGAAACCTTCCTGGCCGGTGTGAGTGGAAGCCAGGAGCTGCACTATCTGCTCCTCGCAGTACTCCAGTGCCTCACCGAAGTCCTTCAGGGTCTTGGGCTTGACTCCCAGGATGGTGCGGGTGAGGGGAGCATCCACCAGGATCTCGCTGCCCATGTCGAACTTCATGTCGCCGAACTTGTCCAAGCACCAGTGGTAAAGATGTCTGCCGTGAGCAGTATGGGCGCAGGTTCCCATGAGGACTGCAACTAAAACGATCTTGCCGCAGGCAGCGGCCATGTTAATGCCGCAGGCACCTTTCTTGCTGCCGGTCAGATCGCATGGTCCGTATGTACAGAGCGTGCATGTATCATCCGCGGGGGAGTACATGATCTTGTACCGGTTGCAAATCTTGAAGTCCCAGTCACGGAGCGTTGCTATATTGGGCTTGGGGAAGGGGCCCATCGCCTGGTCCCACTGATCCTCTTCCTTAACGACAGCGCCTATGTTGATCTGGACGTTCTTCATGTCCTCAACAGAGAAACTGCCCTCTCTTGTTGCCATCGGAATCTTAGCCTCCTCTTCCTTTGATATACGCCGCTTGAGTTCGCATAGAGTAGATAAAACACTTTCGGATAAGCATTAATATAAAGGATAAAACATCTTTATGTTATTCATAGTAGCAATTTTATACGAATAATCCGGAGGGCGTATCGAACCGCTCAATCACGATTGTTAAGGAACAATCTTCTGCCCACAAGTTTGAAATGCCTTAATAAAAGAATGCGATCGAATTCATGATAAAACAGATACGCAAGAGCTTTGCCGGAGCCGCAGCCTGCCAGCATGGCGGCAAAATACATGAGGCGGCATCAATCCTGGGAGTTGAGCCTCTGGACTTCTCAGCCAATATAAATCCACTGGGCTGTCCTCCACTGGAAAAGCTGGTTTTGGAAGAGCTGGAAAAAATTGGCCATTACCCGGACTATAGCTATCTGGATTTTCGTCGCGCGGCAGGAAAATTTGTTGCTGTAAGCGCAGAATGCATCGTGCCGGGCAACGGCTCATCGGAGCTGATCCGGCTTTTTGCAGAATGCTGCTTTGAGGAGGGTGATCTCGGTCTGGTGCCCACCCCATCCTTCGGCGAGTATGCCAACCAGTCACTTCTGGCAGGAGCAGCAGTCAAAAGGGTGAAGATCGGCGGAGACGGTATGCCGCTCTTGGAAGAGAGGGATTTGAAGAATGCAAAGCTGCTCTTCATCTGCAATCCCAATAATCCTACAGGAAGGCTTCTATCTAAAGATCAGATCATCGATCTGGCCGATAGATGCGAGAAGACAGGAACATTCTTGCTGGTTGATGAGGCCTTCATCGAACTCTCTTCGCCTGAGGAGAGCGTAGCTGCCTATGCACCGAAAAGAGAGCATTTGTTCGTTATGAGATCTCTGACCAAGTCCTTTGGCGTGCCAGGCCTGCGTCTGGGATTCGGGGTGACAAACGAAAAGCTTGCCGGCATTTTAAACCTGGCCAGAATTCCCTGGTCCATAGGCTCAATTGCAGCGGCAGCGGCAGCATATCTATTGAGCTGTGAGGAGCATTTAGAGAGGAGCCGCCATTTTATAAGAGAGGAGCTGGCCTGGCTGCAGCCGGCCTTGCAGGGGCTGGGCCTGGCGCCCACGCCCAGCAGCGTCAACTTCATTCTGGTCAACATCGAGCCCACCGGCCTGGCCTCGGATGTCCTGGCAAAGAGGACCATGTCCCAGGGTGTGCTGGTGAGAGACTGCCAGTCCTTCGGCCTTGGAAAAAGCTACATCCGGGTGGCAGTGCGCAGCCGCAATGAGAACGAGCAACTGATAGCAGCCCTGGAGAAGGCCCTATCGTGCAGAGACTGAACTGCGAGAGATTCCCCTGTCACTTTTTAGAGCAGGACTGCTCGCTCTGCTTCTGCCCTTTTTATCCCTGCCGTGACAGGAGAACGGGAGGCCGGGAAAAAGATGGTGCCTGGTGCTGTGAGTCTTGCCTAATAATACACCGCCCGGAGATAGCCGGCATGGTTCTGGACGCCCTCCTGAAGGGCGAGGCAGTGGCTGCTGTCTGGAAGAGACTGGAGGCGCGATTGCAATGAGGAGAAGAGGGAAATGATTGCTGAAAGCCTGGCTGTGTTTCTCCTGGCGGTGGCTTATGATATACTCCTGGGGGAGATGCCAGCAAAAATACATCCCGTGGTCTGGATAGGAAAATTGATTGCCGGCCTGCGCGTCAGGTGTCCGTCCAGCCGAGCGGGCGGAGCTGCCCTGGCTATAATAGTGATATTGGTCACCGTCTTCTCCGGCCACATGATGGTGAAGGCGATAGGATTTGCGCCCCTTTTGCCCATCTTTGTATCCGCCTACCTCCTCAAGTCCACCTTTGCCATCAGATGTCTTCTTCAGGTCTCTCGCGACATCGGCCGGATGATAGACATGGATATGCAAAAGGCAAAGGAAATGCTGCCTGCTCTGGTGGGTCGCGATACCGCCTCGCTATCCAGGAGCCAGGCCAGCTCGGCGGTGATAGAGTCTCTCTCTGAGAATTATGTGGACTCCATCCTCTCGCCCATATTCTATTATGTGCTGTTTGCGCCTTTTGGCCTGGGCATGGAGGCAGCACTGGCCTTTAAAGCTGTCAGCACCATGGACTCCATGATCGGCTACAAGACCAAAGGCCTGAAAGAGCTGGGCTTTGCCGGGGCAAGGCTGGACGATCTCGCCAACTTCATTCCCGCCCGGCTCTCCATTCTTCCGATTGCCCTGGCGCGACCCGTTCGTGCCGACAAAGCCATTGCTGCCGCCTGGCGCGACCACAGCAGGACGCCCAGCCCCAACTCCGGCTGGCCGATGGCTGCCTGTGCCGGAGCGCTCAATATCCGCCTGGAAAAGCCCGGCCACTATGTGCTGCTGGAAGAAGGATACGAGCCGCAGACCTCGGACGTGCCTCGCGCACTGAGCCTGATGCAAACGGTCATAGCTCTCACCCTGACGGGGGCATTGCTGATCCTGTTCTCATCATAACGTTTATCCGGTTCAAGAGAAGAGTGAATGCCAATGGATACTATGGGAGATCTACTGGAGAAGATTTGCGAGTTTGCCTCTATCGACTTGACTGAAAAAGGTGCGAAGAATATCTTTGGCTGGAATGCTCGCGACATCCGGGTCGAGAACAGAGAGAAGGATGAGAGTTACATCTACATAACCTTCGAAAACGGATATACTCTTTTCGTCAGGTATTTTGTTAACATCGATCCCACTGAGATCATAGATACTTGCGAGTTCACAATCGGCCTGCAAACCGATTTGCGGTCTCGCATCAAATACGATATCCATTATTCCGGCTACATCCACGGCCAGGGCTATATCAGGCTGCGAGTCCAGGAAATGGAAAACAGGATGCTGCAAATGGTGCTGGAGGAGTTTTATATTCCGGCATTAAAGGCAGTGTACAAACCGATCATCATCCATTTTAAGGGACTATTCAGCCGGGACTTCTTCGGCGTGCAGGCAGACCAAGCCCACGGAGAGATCTTTTATGCTCCGGTTAGCTATAGGAGCGAGTACAAGGCTGCAAAAATCAGCGATGTGTTGGGCCGCCTCAATGAGCTGGACCTGCTGCTCAAGGAGCCGCAGATCAGGCACTCACTGGCGGAGATCGATCTGCAACTGAGCCTTTTGCCCTCTATGGTCTGGAGCGAACTGTAGCTTCTACAGCCCGCTTTCTGCAAGGGGGGATTGCATGAAGGGCAGCAATCCTCTACCTGCACATACGGTTTTGAGGGCAGAGTGGCGCTTTGACCAACTGCCCATCGCTATCGTCCTTCTCTGCCGATGCACTCTCCGCAAAGCTCTCCGCCCCCGTCAAGCTGCCGAGCGTCTCTTGGCTCATCGCATCACTGCTGAGCAGATGCTCCTGCCGTGCCGCCAGCTCTGCCATCTCACCGGCGCGAATCCCGTCTCCCTGAGCTGCAAAGATGCGGCTGATGTCCCGATAGATGATAACCAAATCATACACGGCGCCAATGCGGCTGGCTAAAGCCAGCGCCTGCTGCAGACGCCGCAGGGCTCGAGGATAGTCCTTGATGTCTAAAGCCAGCCTTCCCTGGAGGGCCAGGGACCGGGACTCTTCCTGGAGGCAGCAGGCCAGTCGCGCTCCGTTGAGGGCTTTTTCAAAGCTGATCTCCGCCTCCCTGTGCCGTCCTTGCCTGGCGTAAAGCTCCCCTTTCGCCTGGAGGAGCTGAATTTGCAGCAGACGGCAATCGGTGCTGCTTGCCAGCGATCCTGCCCTTTCCAGATAGTAGCCCCCCTCCTCCAGTCGTCCCCGGCCCAACAGAAATTGCCCTTTGGCCACATAGGCCTCAGCCATTTCAGGAAGCGCACCCAGCTCCTCAAAAAGGCTGATGGATCGGGACAGATATCCCTCCGCCTCTGCCTCCTTGCCCAGGATGCCCAGTACAATCCCCTGATTCATCCAAACGGCGGCAATGCAGGGCGCAGCCCCGAGATACTCGAATATGCTCAGGGCTTGCATGAATAGCCGGCCAGCCGCCGCCAGGTCTCCTCTGTCTCGGTAGACCAGGGCGGTGTTGAAGAGCACCTGCCCCTGATTATAGGCCTCGCCCGTGGCCGCGAAGAGTTGCAGGCTCTCCCGATAACAGGAGACAGCCTCATCCCAGCGGCAGCGATCTGCCAGGCCGCCGGCCAAAGCGGCCAAAACCTCCGCCTGGCCGGAGAGGTCTCCCTGGGCTTTGAGAGTAGAGAGCTGTTCGTAGTAGTCGTCTATGTCGGGATCGATGTCACCCCTGCCGGCAGAGATCATATCGATGCTGGCCTGCATCTCCGCCGCCGCTTCCCTATCCCCCAGACGCCGGCATATTTCCAAAGCCCGGCAGAAGTGCTCCCTGGCTAAATTTCGCTCTCCCCGGCGAAGATAGAAGCTTCCCAAATTGCCCAGGACCCGCGCAGTTCCCGCGGCATCCTCCAGCCGCTCAAAGAGGTCCAGGCTCTCCTGAAAGCTCTCCAGCGCCCGCGCCCATTCTCCTCTCTTGATGTACAGGCCCGCCACGTTGCTCAGGACCGAGGCCCGGCTCCTGTCATCTCCAAAGCTCATGAAGCCGGCCTGAGCGGCCGTGTAATTCTCCAGAGCAGCCGTCCAGTCGCCCCGACAGTAGAAGAGATTGGCCAGGTTGTTGGCGGCCACCGCCAGGGAATAAGAGTCCCCCATGCCCTCCAGAATGGCCAGGCTCTGCCGATAGTTCGCGACGGCCTCATCCCATCTCCCCAGGTCCGCCAGCAGCCCGGCGGCAGAGCAGAGCACCGTCGCCTGGCCGCCGGCGTCTCCGGCGCTCTTCAGGGCCTCCAGCACCCGGCAAAAGGCGGCCTCAGCCTCCGAAGTAAGCCCCAGGCGCAGGCTTACCCCCACCAGCCCCTCCAGAGCTACAATCATGGCCGGGCAGTCCCTCCGTCCCATCTGAAAGTCCAGGCAGTCCTGATAATGCTGCAAGGCGGTGGACAGATCGCCGCTGGCGGAGACCGCCGCCGCCAGGCCGAGCAGAGCCTGCCCCTCCGCCCGGGCGTCGCCCAGCCGGGCAAAATCCTCCCGGCATCCTTGGTAAAGCTCTCTGGCTCTATCGACCTCGCCATCCTGGAGATACAGGGCCGCCAGATTGGAGGAGGCAACGGCCATGCCGTGCCTGTCGCCCTCCGCCCGGGCGGCATCCAGGCTGGATTTGTAGCACATCGTCGCCTTTCTGCAATCGCCCTGGTCGGAGTAAAGGTTTCCCAGGTTGTTCTGGGCCGCAGAATAGCCGGCCAGGTCGCCCAGAGCCTCATAGTCGTGGGCTGCCTGCTGGAAAAACTCGCGAGCCGCCACAGCATCTCCTTTGAGCTGCATTATCCGCCCCAAAGAGAGCCGCAGGCCTATGCAGCCGGTATCGTCCCCCATCTGTTCCCTGGCGGCGAGGCTTTTATTCAGGTGCTCCTCAGCCAGGTCCAGCTCCCCCCGGCTCTGATAGATCAGCCCCAGATTAGACTCGGTCATGGAGCAGCCCTGGATGCTGCCCTGCTCGCGAAAGATTTGCAGAGCGCGGCTATAGCAGTCCAGAGCGGAGTCCAGGTCTCCCTGCAGATGGTACATGCTTCCCTGGTTGGAGAGGGCCTCGGCGAGAGAGAGGCTGCTCTCGCACTCCCTGAGCAGATCCGCCGCCCTCTGGAAGCATTCGATTCCCTGCTGCCACTGACAGAGATCGCTGTGGATCAGGCCCGAAAGGCTCAGGGCGTCAGCCTGGGATGGTGCATCATGATAATCCTCTCTGATCTTCAAGATCTCCTGGGCGCATTCCAGTGCCTCCTCCGGCTTTCCATGCATGCGAAGAATGCAGGCAAGCTGGCCCAGCACATCCGCCAATGCGGAAAGCTCGCCTTCCTGCCGCATGATCTCCGCAGCCCGCTTGATGCGATCCACCCCGCCGGAGAGGTCTCCATTCTCCATGCAGCACCGGCCTGCGCGAGCCAGAGCCTGCGCCGCCTGAGAGGGATTTGCCTCCTCCAGTGCTTTCATCCCCTTTTCATAATGGTCCGACGCCTCCCGGTAGCGTCCATTCTCGAAAAAGAAGTCGCCCAGAAGGCGAGAGATCTCGGCGGCCCCCGCCGAGTCCCCCATATCCAGAAGGTGCCTTTGCGCGGAGAGCAGGCAGCTTTCCGCACGGGTGGCGTTGCCGCTCGCCTGATGGATGGCGGATAGGGCAGTAAGCGACTGCGCCATTCCCTTGCCGTCCTGTTGCTTCTCCCAATCGACCAGGGACTTTTCATAGTACTCCTGAGCCCGGGAATGCTCCCCGTTCAAACGGAGCAGGTCACCCAGGCTGCAAAGGGATTCTGCCCGGGCGACACCATCTGCATCATCTGCAAGTTTCAATATGCGCAAATAGCATCCTTCCGCTTTGCAAAGGTCTCCAATCTGGCGGGCAGCACTGCCCAGGTTAGCCAGGACGGAGATGATGAGCGGCCTGCTCTTCTCTTCATCCAGGCCACCTAAAGCCGCCTCATAGCAGCGGCAGGCACTCTGCCAATCTTCGTCTTCAGAGTACAGGCTTGCCAGGGCAGAGAAGGCCTTCGACCGGCCTGAATAATCTCCCTCTCTCTTTGCGACCTGCACGCTCTTCTCAAAATACCCCTCGGCA